>CAZIYK010000152.1:0-4934 GCA_964543445.1 uncultured Flavobacteriales bacterium | reverse complement strand
GCTAAGTCATGGGGTATAGGAAAAGAAGGATTTGCTACTTTAGTATCTATTCTAACTTTAATATCTACAACATTGTTGATTATTGTTAACACTAGACAGTTGTCAAATTAGTAATATCTAATCTGTATTTAAGAAATGGGAAATTATCAGAACAATTTTGATGGAAACGATCAAAATAATATACCTCAATTAGAGCCAATAGATTTAAAAGAACTTTTCTTTAAGATTTTTAATTATTGGAAGCAAATTCTAGTTACTGTCTTTGTTTTTATTGTTATAGCCTTTGTTTTTAATAGATATTCAACACGTCTATATAAGACAGAAATGACTCTTCTTATAGAAGATGACAATACTGCTTCAGGTCCTGCTGCTCTTATGGCAACTATGGGATATAGCAATCCAAGACTTAACTTTTTTAACGAGAAACTTATAATAGAGTCTTTTTCTCAGATGCAAAGGACTGTAAAAAAACTAGATTTTACAGTTTCGTATTATACTAAAGGTAGTTTTAAGACTAGTGAGGTTTATAGACCTACAGATTTTGGTATAGAATTCGATACTTTACATCCACAAATTGTTGGCCTTAAGTTTAATGTTACTTTATTAGATAATAATAAAATACTAGTTCAAGAAGAGGAATATGATGAAGATACTGAAATAGAAGTATATAACTTATCTACTCAAGAAAAATTAGATAGTGTAGAATTTGATTTTGTTAGTAAGGAATATAACCTTGGTGAGTGGATTGAAGGTAATTCATACAAGTTTAAGGTTCATATTGATAGAACAGAGGATACAGACGAAGGAGATAAGATAGAAGGTTTTAGTTTTCAGTTTAATTCTGATGCAGCTTTAGCAGAGCAATATTATAAATATATTAAAGTTGAGCCAAGTGAAGAGGAGTCTTCAGGAATGAGGTTGAGTGTTACAGGATCAGTTAGTGATAAAGATAGAGTCTTGTTAAATACATTTGGAGATGTATATGTACAATATGGTTTAGATGTTAAGAATGAAACTTCTCAGAACACAATTGATTTTATCGATAAACAAGTAGCTGGAATTCAGGATTCTTTGAATTATGCTGAAGAATTACTTCAAAGGTTTAGATCTGATAATAAAGTTATCAATTTAGATGAGAAAGGTACAATGTTGTTAGATAACTTAGTTGATGTAGAAAATCAATTAGCTCAATCTAAATACAAACTTTCTTACTATAAGTCTATTAGTAAATACTTACAAAAGGAAGCAGACATGTCTAATATATCTGCACCTTCAGCAATGGGAATACAAGATCCATTGATGAATAAGATGATTCTAGATCTTACAACGTTATATTCTGAAAGAACACAGTTACGATCTATGGTTAATGAAAATAACCCACAGGTTATGGCAATTAACACTCAGATTAAACAAACAAAAAGTATCTTAAAAGAGAATCTTAAGAATATTATTGAAAATGAGCAATTATTGTCAAAAGATTTACAAGATAGAGTTAATGAAATAGAAACGAAAGTTAAGAATTTACCTAAAACGGAAAGATCTTACATAAAAATAGAGCGTAAGTTTAAGCTTAGCGAGAATATGTATACTTTCCTTATGGAGAAAAGGGCAGAAGCAGGTATTGCAATGGCTAGTAATGTTGCAGACAACAAGATTATTGATTACGCTAGAACAGATAAAATACCACTTAAGCCAAAAACTAAGTTAACTTATGCAATAGCAATTTTATTAGGACTAATTATTCCTATTGGAATTATCTTATTGTTAGATTATTTAAATAATAAAATTTATACTAGAAAACAGCTAGAAAAAGCAACTCCTATTCCAATTCTTGGAGTAATTGGGCATTCTGATATTCCAACAAATTTGGTTGTTCATGAAAAACCAAAGTCAGCTGTGTCAGAATCATTTAGAGCTATTAGAGCAAACTTACATTTCTTGTTGAAGGATAAGAAAGCAGGGGAACCTAAGGTTATTCTATTAACTTCATCTATAGGTGGAGAAGGAAAAACCTTTGCTAGTATCAACTTGGCTAATGTTTTGGCAAATGGAGGTAAAAAAGTAGTGTTGTTAGGTGTCGATTTACGTAAACCAAAAATATTTGCAGATTTCGGACTTAAGAATGATTTAGGATTATCTAATTATTTAATAGGTCAGGCATCTAAAGAGCAAGTGCTTCAGCAAACATTTGTAGACAATCTATCTATAATTTCTGCAGGTGCAATTCCTCCTAATCCTTCTGAATTATTGTTAGGAGAACAGTTCGAGAAACTTATTGAAGAGTTGAAGAAAGAATTTGAATACATAATTTTAGATACACCTCCTGTAGGTCTTGTGGCTGACGCGTTTCATATAACGCACCTAACAGATGTTAATCTATTTATGGTTAGGCATAATTATACAGAGGAGGAAGTATTAGAATTTATTAATGATAAATATAAGAATGGCATAATAAAGAACATCAGTATTATTTTCAATGATTTCACAGCTGATATGGGCTATGGATACGGTTATGGTTCTGGCTATGGTTATGGCTATGGATATGGCTATGGTTATTACGAAGAGGAAACTCCTTTGAAAAAAACTAGGTTTAGTAAATTGTTCCGTAGAAAATAAATTATCTGAATGTCATCAAAAGAAGAGTATTTTATTGAAGAAGTAAGTGACGAAGTAATTGATTTTAAAGGGATCTTACTTAGACTTTTTAATTATTGGCCTTATTTTTTAGTATCAGTTGTTATTGCTATTACTATAGCATTTGTTAAAAATTACGTTGATACACCTATATATGAACTAGAAACAACAGTTACAATTAAAGAAGAGAAGAATCCTTTCTTGTCTTCTAATGTATCTTTGATGTTTAACTGGGGGGGAGCTTCAGATAAAGTTCAAACAGTAATGACCATATTGAAGTCTAGAATGCATAACGAGAAAGTTGTTAAGCGATTAGGTTTCGATGTGGCATTATATAGGGAGGATAGATTTAGAGAGGTAAGATTGCATTACGAAGCTCCTTTTTATCCTTATATAAATAGGTCTAAAGAACAGATTGTTTCTACTCCTTTGTTTGTTGAAATTAAGAATAAGGATGAATATGTTATAACTATTCCTGAAATGGAATCTTATGATATGTTTGATTTCAATAAAGAGAGCTCTAGAACTATCTATGGTGATTTTGAAGAACAAACTTTTACAGGTCATTTTGATAAATGGATTCAAACGCCATATTTTAGTATTCTTCTTACTAAAAATTTCATAGAGGATAATTTTCCAAAAGGAGAGAAATATAAGATTCAGATATATAATTTCAATACTGTAGTTTCTCATTTAATGGAAAATGTGAAAATAGAGCAGAAAAGTCAGGATGCTTCTATTTTGCAAATAAGTCTTCGTGGTGAAAATAAAAGTGAAATCTCTCACTTTCTTGATGAAACAATAAAAGTGTATCAAGAGTATGAGCTACAAGAAAAGAATCTGGTAGCAAAAAATACATTAGAGTTTATTGACAGACAGCTAGAAGGAGTTTCTGATACTTTAAAGAATGCCGAGGCTAAACTTCAAAAGTTTAGGGAAGAAAATAAAATGTTGGATGTAGGCACTGAAGCTAGTCAGATTTATACTGTTATTGCCGATTTAGAGTCTAAGAAAGCTGAAATAAACCTTAGACTTAGATATTATGAATATCTAAAATCATACATTACAGAAAACAAAGAATTTGCAGGAGTTACAGCACCATCTGTTGTAGGTATTGATGATCCTTTATTGGTAGGTCTTATCAATCAGATGACAGCATTGAGTATAGAGAAGACAAAAGCGTCATATGCAAATACAGATTTAAACCCTGTAATGGATACTTATGATCAACAGCTTACGGTCTTAAGGAATACTCTTCTAGAAAGTGTTAAAAATCAGATTGAGTCTACTAATATATCAATGAAACAAATTGATGAAAGGATTAGTAAGATTGATACAAAGGTGCATAATCTGCCAGGTAGCGAACAGCAATTGTTGAATATTAAAAGGTTTTACGATTTTTCAGATCAGCAATATAATTTCTTGTTGCAAAAAAGATCTGAGGCAGGTATAGTAATGGCTGCTAACATGTCAGACCTTAAAATTATAGACAGAGCTAAAGATATTGGTCAAGGGCCAGTTTCTCCAATTCCTATGAGGAATTATATAATTGCTATTATTTTCGGATTGTTTTTGCCATTAGTTATTATTCTGTCAATTCAGATGTTTAATAATACGATTCAATCTTTAGCTGATATTGAGAATAAGTACACTATTCCTGTACTTGGTGTTATAGGACATAATGATACTAAAACTAATTTGGTTGTTGCCACAAAAGGAAAATCTGGTATAGCAGAATCTTTTAGAAGTTTGAGGTCAAATCTTCAGTTTTTATTACGTAGAAATATTGGTAATAATGATAATAGAACAATTTTAGTTACATCATCGATTGGTGGAGAGGGTAAAACTTTTACATCAATTAATATTGCATCTGTTCTATCGTTGGGAGGTAAGAAAACAGTTCTTGTAGGTGTAGATTTACGTAAACCAAAGATTTTCGGTGATTTTGGAATAAAGAATGATGTTGGTTTATCTAATTATCTGATAGATCAAGCAACAATTGATGATATTATCCAAACTACAGAATATGCTAATTTGGATATCATATCTGCAGGTCCAATTCCTCCAAATCCTTCTGAATTATTGTTAGAAGGAGCTTTTGATACATTAATGGCTGAATTGAAAAAACGTTATGATTATATAGTTTTAGATACTCCTCCTGTTGGATTGGTTGCTGATGCATATCAATTAATTCATCATGCTGATGCAACGTTGTATCTAACTAGATATAATTATACAGATAAGACATTGTTAAAGCAGATAGAGGTAAAATACAAAAACAAAGAGGTTGAGAATATAGC
>CAZIYK010000151.1:0-4940 GCA_964543445.1 uncultured Flavobacteriales bacterium | reverse complement strand
CCATATCTACCAATACGCACTAAAATAGTGTGACCTGTTTCTTCGTCTTTACCTATAATTCTTTCTCCTGAAGCTCTCTCTGAATTCTCTTTTACGTATTCTACTTTCTCATGAAATCCAGAATAGAATTCACTTATCATTTTTGTCCAAGGAGCTTTGCCTTCTGCAATCGCATCAAACTCTTCCTCTACTTTTCTAGTGAATCCATAATCTAATACATCCTCAAAATTTTCAACTAAAAAAGCATTCACTACTGTACCGATATCTGTTGGAGCAAGTTTGCCTTTTTCTGCTCCATATCCTTCGGTAACCTTTTTTACATCAATTTTAGAATCCTTTAAAACAAGTCTATCTACTTCTCGCTTATTCCCTTCGGTATATAATTTCTCTATGTATTCTCTACGCTGAATTGTTGAGATTGTTGGTGCATAAGTAGATGGTCGTCCAATTCCTTCATCTTCTAGTTTTTTCACTAAAGATGCTTCAGTATAACGAGATGGAGGACGTGAGAATCGCTGACTAGCAACTATTTCAACAACATCCATGTTTTCGCCAACAGATAACTTTGGCAACATTCCTTTTTGCTCTTCCTGATCGTCGTCATCTGTTCCTTCTAAGTAAACTTTCAAGAATCCTTCAAACAGAATAACCTCTCCCTTAGCAGTAAATTCATTATCAATTTTTGTCCCCGAAATTTTAGCCGTTGTACGTTCTATCTGCGCATCTGCCATTTGCGATGCAATAGTACGTTTCCAAATAAGCTCGTACAAACGTTTCTGATCATTATCTTCACCCGCTGTTTGACGTGTAAGATTTGTTGGTCTAATAGCTTCGTGAGCTTCTTGTGCTCCTGAACTTTTGGTTGTAAAACGTCGAGATTTAGAATATTCTGCTCCGTACAAATCAGTGATACTTTCTGCTGCTAACTTTATTGCATCTTCCGATAAGTTAACACTATCAGTTCTCATATAAGTTATCATCCCCGATTCGTACAAACGCTGAGCTACAACCATAGTTTTAGAAACTCCAAAACCTAATTTACGAGATGCCTCTTGCTGCAAAGTAGATGTTGTAAACGGTGCTGATGGCGAACGTTTAGCAGGTTTTTTCTCAACATCACTAACCTCGAAAGAACTAATCTTAGCATTCTCTAAAAACGCTAAAGCCTCTTCCTTTGTTTTATATTTAGTAGGATAATCTGCTTTTACAACCTTTCCCTTAGAGTTCAAAAACTCTCCTACTACCTTATATACTGATTCTGATTTAAAACCCTGAATCTCTTTTTCTTTCTCTACAATCAACCTAACTGCAACACTCTGAACACGTCCAGCAGAAAGTCCTGGTTTAATTTTACGCCACAATACAGGCGATATCTCAAAACCAACTAATCTATCTAAAACTCTACGAGCTTGCTGTGCATTAACTAAATTATAATCAATCTCACGTGGATTTTCAATGGCTTTTGAAATAGCTCCTTTAGTAATTTCGTGAAAAACGATACGTTTAGTCTTATCATCGGTAAGTTTCAAGTTCTCGTATAGATGCCAAGCAATAGCTTCTCCCTCGCGGTCTTCATCGGATGCTAACCAAACAGTATCTGCTGCCTTAGCTAATTTCTTAAGTTTCTTTACGACATCTTTTTTATCCTTAGAAACTTCATATATAGGTTTAAAGTTATTTGCTATATCAATACCCATATCCTTAGATACGAGATCACTTATATGTCCAAAACTCGATTCTACCTGAAAATCCTTCCCTAAAAATCCTTCTATCGTTTTCGCCTTTGCAGGTGACTCCACTATCACTAAATTCTTCGCCATTTAATATCAATTTGAAGTAACTCATTATTTGAGAGTACAAAGTAACAAAAAACAAATTCTGGTTTCCAAATTTTTTACATACGTAAAAAATAAGTTCTAAACATGCTAAAAACACCGCTTAAACATAGACTACATAGGACTTAAATAAATAAAACATTTAAAACTGTCATATTGACACATTACATTTATAAGTTGTATTTTTGCGATTTATAACATTTTTATATAAACAATTGATGGAAAAAATAATAGATGAATCTAAACAAGGCGAAGTCTTAAAAACTTCAAATGTAAAAGGTTCTAAAAAATTATTTATCGAAAGTTATGGTTGTCAGATGAACTTTTCTGATGCCGAAATTGTAGCTTCGATAATGGCAAAAGAGGGTTATATTACAACTCAAAAACTAGAGGATGCTGACTTAGTTTTGGTAAACACTTGCTCTGTAAGAGACAAGGCCGAACAAACAGTAAGAAAACGACTAGGACAGTACGCTGTGGTAAAACGCAAATACAACAAAAAGATGAAGGTTGGTGTAATGGGTTGTATGGCAGAGCGTTTAAAAAAACAGTTTTTAGAAGAAGAAAAAATTGTAGATTTAGTTGTAGGTCCTGATGCTTACAAAGATCTACCTAATTTGGTACAAGAAGTAGAAAGCGGTAGAGATGCTGTAAACGTGCAGCTTTCACTAGAAGAAACTTATGCCGATATCCGTCCTATCAGATTAGGAGGAAACGGAGTTACTGCTTTCGTTTCTATAACTCGTGGATGCGACAATATGTGTACTTTTTGCGTTGTACCATATACTCGAGGACGTGAAAGAAGTAGAGATCCTGAAACAATTCTGAAAGAAGTAAAAGAACTTTGGGAACAAGGATATAAGGAAGTTACCCTTTTAGGACAGAATGTTGACTCATATTTATGGTATGGTGGAGGTGCAAAAAAAGATTTCCACAAGGCTACAGAAGAGGAACAAAAAAATGCATTAAACTTTAGTCAGCTTTTAGACAAAATTGCTTTAGCTGTTCCTAAAATGAGATTGAGATTTGCAACATCAAATCCTCATGACATGTCGGTAGATGTACTTCACGTAATTGCAAAACATCGTAATATTTGCAAATACATACATTTACCTGTTCAATCTGGTAGTACAAAAGTGCTTAAGGAGATGAATCGTCAGCATACGCGCGAAGAATACATCGAACTTATAGACAACATAAGAAAAATAATTCCAGATTGTATAATTTCTCACGATATGATTACTGGTTTCCCTGGCGAAACAGAAGAAGATCATAAGGAAACTATAAGCTTGATGGAGTACGTAAAATACGGATTTGGATATATGTTTGCCTACTCAGAAAGACCTGGGACAGGTGCCTACAAAACAATGGAAGACAATGTGCCGTTAGAAGTAAAAAAACGTAGACTTGCTGAGATTATAGAAATCCAAAACAAGCATTCTAAAGAAATACACGAACAACAAATCGGTAAAACTTTCGAAGTTTTGATAGAGTCAACATCAAAAAGATCTGACGAAGAGTGGCAAGGAAGAACTTCTCAAAATTCAGTTGTTGTGTTCCCAAAAGAGAATTATAAAGTTGGAGATTTTGTAAACGTAAAAATTTACGATGCTACTACCGCTACTCTTAAAGGTAAACCAATTGGATATTCCGATAATAATTAAAGTAAACATAGTCATTCGGAGTGAAATAAAGTAAAGTAGAGAAATCTCAAGGAAAGAAAAACATTTCTTCATATCTTGAGATTTCTCTACTACATTTACTTTGTTCATTCAATCTAAATGATCGTATTTATTTAAACCAAACAATAATATGCCAACAATTCAAGACATAAAAAGACGTTTCGAGATTATTGGAAATAATGATGAGCTCAACAGAGCCATCGAAAAAGCTATGCTTATTGCCCCTACTGATATTTCGGTATTAATATCTGGAGAAAGTGGTGTTGGTAAAGAAAGTATTCCAAAAATCATTCATCAGCTATCTTTGAGAAAGCACAACGCATATATTGCTGTAAACTGTGGTGCTATTCCAGAAGGGACAATAGATAGTGAATTGTTTGGTCACGAAAAAGGAGCTTTTACAGGAGCAATATCTACTCGTAAAGGTTACTTTGAAGTTGCCGATGGAGGAACGATTTTCTTAGATGAAGTTGGAGAATTACCATTAACTACACAGGTAAGACTGTTACGTGTACTAGAAACTGGAGAATTCATAAAAGTTGGATCTTCTAACATACAGAAAACAAACGTTCGTATTGTTGCTGCAACCAATATGGACATGGTAAAAGCAGTACAGGAAAATAAATTTCGCGAAGACCTTTATTATAGATTAAACACGGTACAAATTCATCTTCCTCCTCTTAGAGAAAGAAAAGATGACATACACCTTCTGTTCAGAAAATTCGCTATTGATTTTGCTGAAAAATATAAAATGCCTGTATTAAGACTAGATCCTGATGCAGTATCTATAATCGAGAATTTTGAATGGCCAGGAAACATCCGACAATTACGAAATTTTGTTGAACAGATTTCGGTTGTAGAAAAAAGCAGAAGCATTACTCCTGAGATTTTAAGACATTATCTACCTGATTATTCTAACACTCACCTCCCTTCTACTACGCCAAGCAGCGAAAAAGATGCTGACTTTGCTAGTGAAAGAGCATTAATGTTCAACGCTATTTTTGAATTAAAAGCCCAAATTAGCGATTTAAAAAAATTAACTCTTGAATTCTTAAAAGAAAATCAGAATGTTTCTTTTTACGAAAAGAATCATGATCTAATAAACAAGATTTTCAAGGGAGAACATCATCCTAGCAACAACACACCTCCTTCTACTGCCATAGTTCCTGTGCCAAATACTCTACCTGCAATAGGACACTTTAACGGCAACATGGATAACAACGAAGATTTCTACAACGAAAATGAACGAATCATCGACATCGAAGAATCTGGTAGTTTGTCTTTGGTAGAAAAAGAAGTTGAATTGATAAAAAAGGCACTAGAAAAGAATAATGGCAAACGAAAACATGCAGCCAAAGAACTTGGCATTTCCGAAAGAACTCTTTATCGCAAAATAAAACAATATAACTTGTAGAAAATACAA
>CAZIYK010000150.1:0-4942 GCA_964543445.1 uncultured Flavobacteriales bacterium | reverse complement strand
TTTTTTTTTACTCGTGTTTAAAAAATGTAACTTGCACGGCAAATTACAGAAAGTAAAAAATATTATGATGTCACCCATTGTAGAGTGGCATTTAGTTTAATTAAAAGTAAATTATGATACCACAGGTATTTAGTAAAACCATCACGTTGGCTGATGGTCGTACCATCTCAATCGAGACTGGTAAATTAGCAAAACAAGCAGACGGATCAGTAGTAGTAAGAATGGGAGACGCAATGTTATTGGCAACAGTTGTTTCTAACAAAACAGCTTCTCCAGGAGTTGATTTCCTTCCATTAACTGTAGATTATAGACAAAAATTTGCTGCGGCAGGTCGTTTCCCAGGTGGATTCCTTAAAAGAGAAGCTCGCCCAGCTGACGAAGAAATTTTAACAATGCGTCTTGTTGACCGTGTTCTTCGTCCTTTATTCCCTGAAGATTATCACGCAGAAACTCAAATCATGATTCAATTAATGAGTCACGATCCTGAAGTTATGCCAGATGCTCTTGCAGGTCTTGCTGCTTCTGCAGCTTTATCTTTAACAGATATTCCTTTCAATGGTCCTATTTCAGAAGTACGTGTTGCTCGTGTTAACGGTGAGTTTGTTATAAACCCATCTAAATCGCAAGTTGAAGAGGCTGATATTGAGCTTATGGTAGGTGCATCAATGGATAGCGTTGCTATGGTTGAAGGTGAAATGCTAGAAGTTTCGGAAGAAGAAATGCTAGAGGCTATTAAAGTAGCTCACGATGCAATTAAAATTCAATGTCAAGCTCAAATAGAGTTAGCTGAATCTACAGGAAGAGATTTAACTCCACGCGAGTACTCTCACGAAGAAGCTGATGACGAAGAATTAAGAGCAAAAGTTGCTGAAGCTTGTTACGACAAATGTTACGCTGTAGCAAAAAGAGGAACAGGTAAACAAGAGCGTACTGAAGCATTCGAAAATATTAAAGAAGAGTTCAAAGCTCAATATACAGAAGAAGAACTTGCAGAAAAAGGTAACCTTATCAGCAAGTACTACAAAGAAACAATGAAACATGCTGTTCGTGAATGTATCCTTAACGAAGGAATTCGTTTAGATGGTCGTTCTACAACACAAATTAGAGATATATGGTGTGAGACTGATTATTTACCATCAGTTCACGGTTCTGCTATATTTACTCGTGGTGAAACTCAAGCATTGGCAACAGTTACTTTCGGTACTAAGCTAGATGCAAACAGACTTGATTCTGTAACAACTCAAGGTGAGGAGAAATTCTACCTACACTACAACTTCCCTCCTTTCTCAACTGGTGAGGCTCGTCCTATTAGAGGAGTATCGCGTCGCGAGATTGGTCACGGAAACTTAGCTCAAAGAGCTCTTAAACCAATGATTCCTGCTGACTGTCCTTATACAGTACGTGTAGTTTCTGAGATTTTAGAATCAAATGGTTCTTCATCTATGGCAACTGTTTGTTCTGGTACTATGGCGTTGATGGATGCTGGTGTAAAAATGATTAAACCAGTTTCTGGTATCGCTATGGGACTTATCCTTAACGAAGAAACAGGTAAATTTGCTGTACTTTCTGATATTCTTGGTGATGAAGATCACTTAGGAGATATGGACTTTAAAGTTACTGGTACTGTTGATGGAATTACTGCTTGTCAGATGGACATCAAAGTAAAAGGTCTTTCTTACGAAATTCTTACTCAGGCTTTATTACAAGCTCGCGAAGGTCGTCTTCACATAATGGATAAGATAGTTGAAACTATTGCTGAGCCACGTGCTGAACTTAAAGCAAACGCTCCTAAAATTGTAATAGTAGAAGTTGCAAAAGACTTTATCGGTGCAATTATCGGACCAGGTGGAAAAGTTATTCAGCAGTTACAAAAAGATACTGATACAACTATTACTATCGAAGAAATCGAAGATTACGGAAGAGTTGAAATTTTAGGTACAAACCAAGAAGGAATAGATAAAGTTATTCAGACAATCAAAAACATAACATTTATCCCTACAGTTGGAGATACTTTCGAAGGTGTAGTTAAGAATATTCTTGAATTTGGTGCTTTCGTTGAAATAGCTCCTGGTATCGATGGACTACTTCATATTTCTGAGATAGCTTACGAAAGAGTAAACAAAGTTGAGGACAAACTTAAGGTTGGCGATAAAGTTATGGTTAAGCTTCTTGAAAAAGACAACAGAGGTAAACTTAAACTTTCTGCTAAAGCTCTTTTAGAGAAACCAGAAGGTTGGGTTGATAGACCAGCTCGTCCACCAAGATCAAACAACGACCGTAGAGGTAATGATCGTAGAGACAACAGAGATAGAAGACCAAGAAGAGACTAAGCAATTAGTTTTTAAGTTATAAGTGCCTAGATTGCACTATATTTATAAGTCGAGATTTACATTGTATTTCTCGACTTTTTTTATTTGGGCATGTAAACCGTGCTTTCGCCTATATCTTTGCCAAAAAGCAAAGGATGCCGGCTCTATCACTCATGCAAAAACACTAATCTTATTCTAAAATAAAATTATCCCCTTTACACAAAACACCTTAAAACATCAACTAATCACCTCGTATAAATAACTATTTTCCAACATGTTAATTAACCAATAAAAATTGTTAAAAACTATGTTTCAAATACGTCTGATTACCCTTAATAATTCATATAATTAGTGTTATATTTGCTCGTTATCACTCAAAGGATTAATGGTTAATCCTATTAATATTTGAGTTGTACTTAAAATTAAAATCACTTTGATTGATTGTATTTGTGTCGGCTTCAAAACCAACATGAATATCAAAAAATAAAAGAAGTTATATATGAATCAAGAAGAAATAAATCAGGATTATTCGGCTGATAATATTCAGGTATTAGAAGGTTTAGAAGCGGTAAGAAAACGTCCAGCCATGTATATTGGTGATGTTGGTGTAAGAGGTCTTCACCACCTTGTTTATGAGGTTGTTGATAACTCTATCGATGAGGCACTTGCAGGACATTGCGACACTATTGATGTTATCATTAATCCAGATAATTCAATTACAGTAAAAGATAATGGTCGTGGTATTCCTACTGCCATGCACACTAAAGAAAAAAAGTCGGCACTAGAAGTAGTAATGACAGTACTTCACGCTGGAGGTAAATTCAACAAAGATTCATATAAAGTTTCTGGAGGATTACACGGTGTAGGTGTATCGTGTGTAAACGCACTTTCTACCGACTTAAGAGTTGAAGTACACAGAGAAGGAAAAATATTTGTACAAAACTATAAAATAGGTGTTCCTCAAGAGGATGTAAAAGTTATTGGCGAAACTGATAAAACAGGTACTATTGTTACGTTTAAGCCAGACACAAGTATATTTAGCGAAGAAGTATATCACTACGACATTCTTCAAGCTCGTATGCGTGAACTTTCGTTCCTTAATAAAGGAATAAAAATGACTCTTACTGATTTAAGAGAAACTGACGAAGATGGAAATCATCCTTCAGATGAATTCTTATCAGAAAGAGGATTAGAAGAATTTGTTGAGTTTATAGATGCCAACCGTGAGAAACTTATGGATGGTGTTATTTACATGGATGGCGAAAAAGACAGTATTCCTGTAGAAGTAGCTATGCACTACAATACTTCGTATACTGAGAATATCCATTCTTACGTAAACAACATTAACACTCACGAAGGAGGTACTCACCTAGCAGGTTTCCGTAGAGCTCTTACACGTACTCTTAAGAAATATGCTGATGAGTCAGGATTGTTGACAAAAGAAAAAATAGAAGTACAAGGAGATGATTTCCGCGAGGGATTAACTGCTGTTATTTCGGTAAAAGTTATGGAACCTCAATTTGAGGGTCAAACTAAAACCAAATTAGGAAACAAAGAAGTTAGTGGTGCTGTTGACAAAGCTGTTGGAGAAATGCTTACAAACTATTTGGAAGAAAATCCAAATGAGGCTAAGATGATCGTTCAGAAAGTTATACTTGCAGCTCGTGCTAGACAAGCAGCTCGTAAAGCTCGCGAAATGGTTCAACGCAAAACAGTTATGACAGGTGGAGGTTTACCTGGTAAACTTGCCGATTGTTCTTCTCGTGATCCTTTCGAAACAGAAATATATCTTGTCGAGGGAGATTCTGCCGGTGGTACAGCCAAGCAAGGTAGAGATAGAAACTTCCAAGCAATACTTCCACTTAGGGGTAAGATTCTTAACGTTGAGAAAGCTATGCAACACAAAGTTTTCGAAAACGAAGAAATTAAGAGTATGTACACTGCTCTTGGAGTTTCTGTTGGAACTGAAGAAGATAGCAAAGCTCTTAACCTAGATAAATTAAGATATCACAAGATTGTAATTATGACCGATGCCGATGTGGATGGTAGCCACATTGCAACACTTATTCTTACTTTCTTCTTCCGTTACATGAAAGAACTTATTGAAAACGGATATGTTTACATTGCCACTCCTCCTCTTTACCTTGTAAAGAAAGGACAAAAAAGTGCGTATGCATGGGATGATGAACAACGAGATAGATTGGTTTACGAATTATCTGGAGGAACTGAAAAAGGAGTAAGTATTCAACGATACAAAGGTCTTGGAGAAATGAATGCTGAGCAACTTTGGGATACTACTATGGATCCTGAAAACAGAATTCTTCGCCAGATAACAATAGACAATGCAACAGAAGCAGATAGAGTTTTCTCTATGCTGATGGGCGATGAAGTTCCACCTCGTAGAGAGTTTATAGAACAAAATGCTAAATATGCAAATATTGATGCTTAGTATAAAAATACAATATCAACTAAAAAAGGGAAATCCATATCGGGTTTCCCTTTTTTTATATTCAACACTTTAGATATGTCAATATTTATTTATAAAACACAATCAAAACAAGCAAACACTGATATAAATCATTGCCTAATTTTTTGTTTTAATCAGATAAATATTGATCTTTCATTAAGAAAAA
>CAZIYK010000149.1:0-4954 GCA_964543445.1 uncultured Flavobacteriales bacterium | reverse complement strand
TTCTTACTCAAAAGACTGCAATTTTATCAATTTACTGTAAGCTCCTTCTTTTTCTATTAACTCATTGTGTTTACCAACTTCAACAATCTTTCCTTCTTTCATAACTACAATAATATCTGCATTCTGTATTGTAGATAATCTATGGGCAATAACAACAGAAGTTCTGTTTTTCATAAGGTGTTCCAATGCTTCTTGTACTAATTTTTCGCTTTCTGTATCAAGAGCAGACGTAGCCTCATCTAATATTAATATTTCAGGATCATTCAATACGGCACGTGCAATAGATAATCTTTGTTTCTGTCCTCCTGAAAGTTTATTACCACTATCTCCAATGTTTGTATAGTATCCATTTGGTAGTTTTTCAATAAACTCATGCGCATTTGCTATTTTGGCAGCAGCAATAACATCTTCTATTGTCTTGTTTTCAACACCTAATGTAAGGTTACCCATAACAGTATCGTTAAACAGAACAGATTCTTGAGTAACAATACCCATTAATTTTCGCAATGATTTTCTAGTTACTTTTCTAATATCGTGTCCATCTATAGAAATACTTCCTTCATTTACATCGTAAAAACGAGGTATCAAATTGGCAATAGTTGTTTTACCACTTCCTGATTGTCCTACTAAAGCTACCATCTTTCCTTTAGGAATAGTAAGGCTTATATCATTTACTACAAATTGATCCTCATACTTGAATTTGATATTCTTTAAATCTATTTCTTTTTTGAATTCTTTAATTTCTATAGCGTCATCTGCATCTTTAATAGGATTTTCAGCATCTAAAATTTCATATATTCTTTCAGCTGAAGCATCACCCTTTTTAATGTTATAAAATGCAGTAGTAAGAGCTTTTGCAGGATTTAAAATATTGTAAAACAAACCAATGTATGCAATAAACTCCTGAGGTTTTAGTACATCATCTCCTCCTCCTAAAACAAGAGATCCTCCATACCATACAATAGTAAAAATAACTATAGATCCCATAAATTCACTCATAGGAGAAGCTAAATCCTTACGGTGATTAACTTTAACAGTTAAATCATGATATTCGTCAGCAGATTTTTTGAAATGTCTCTTAATCTGATCTTCAGCAGTGAATGCTTTTATTACTCTTAAACCTGAAATATGTTCTTCTATTATTGATAAAATATGTGCGTTAGTTTTTTGTGCAGATGATGATGCTTTTTTAAGAGTATTACCTATCATAGATATTATACTTCCTGATACTGGCAATAAAATGAATACAAACAACGTAAGTTGTGGACTCATATAAATCATTGCTGCTAAAGACGTAATTATCATCATTGGTTCACGTACAATCATCTCTATTGATGATAAAAATGACCATTGAATTTCAGTTACATCTGAAGTCATTCTAGCTATCACATCTCCTTTTCTTTTCTCTGAAAAATAGCTAATCGGCAACTCTAAAATTTTATCATGCATTGCTGTTCGTAAATCTCTAATTACTCCAGAACGTAAAAATGCTAAGAAATACAAAGCTAGGTATCGGAACAAGTTCTTAAGTAAGAACATTATCGCTCCCAAAATACTTATTACGGCTAAGGCTTTGGCATACCCATAATTATTTATTTGTTGAGAAACGTAGTAATTCAAATAATTACTCAAATAATCTCCTATTGAAAAAATTCCATCGTAAACAGGTTTTACATTTACTATATCCTGACTACCAAACAATATACCCAACACAGGCATCATTATCACGATAGAAATTAAAGAGAAAATGGAATAAAAAATATTGGAAATAATATTTAGAATTGCATATTTTTTGAATGGTATTGCGAATTTTAGAACTCTCCTAAAGTACTTCATATGATTTTTTGTAAATTTTATCTGCTAAATAATATTTGCAAATTTAACAAATAGTTCTATTAAATATTAAAAACCCTAATCAAACTTAATAGCTTTTACAGGTGATATTTTTGAAACTAAATAAGATGGGACTAATAACATCAATAATACCAATACCAAAGTGATTATATTTAGTATTAATATATGCCAGAAATTAATATTTACTGGCGCTACACTTACGTAGTAAGTAGTTGCATCTAGTTTTATTATCCCAAAATATTTTTGAATTAAAAGGATTCCAATTCCTAAAACGTTTCCAATTATTAATCCTCTAGTAATAAGATGATTTGCGTGATATAGAAATATCTTTCTAATGCTCCAATTATTACTTCCTAAAGCTTTAAGAATACCTATCATCTGAGTACGTTCTAGAATTAGAATAAGTAAAGCTGTAATCATATTAATTCCAGCAACCATCAGCATTATGAAAAGTATAACTGCAATGTTCAAATCAAACAAATTTAACCAATCTAGAATGTAACTATTAGTTTCTTTTATTGAAATAGCATTTAAATCAAATCCAATTGAATGATAAACTTTTGGCACTACTCTATCTAAATTGTCAAAATCGTCAACAAATAGCTCAAATCCACCTATGGTGTTAGCATCCCATTTATTCAACCTTTGTATTTGACGAATATCACCAATTATAAAATTCTGATCGAAATCTTTTAATCCAGTATTATAAATTCCTCCTACTATGTATCTACGAGTTTTTGGTGGTTTATTGCCTTGTTTCAGAAAGAAAATATTGAACTTATCCCCTACTTTTAAACCTAATCCGTTAGCTACAGATTGCGACATCAACACTTTGAAACTCATTTTATCGGAAGTGAAATCAGGTATGCTTCCGTCCACAAGATTTTCTTTGAAAAAACTCCAATCGTAATCATCGCCAACACCTTTTAGTACTACTCCTTCAAAATTATCGGCAGTGCGTATTACTCCTGGCTTATTGGCATAAACCTGAATGTGGGTAATCTCTGGAATATCTTTAAACTTGGGATAAAAATCTTGATTTTTACTTATAGGGTTAGTTATGTAATTGTAGCTATTATCAAAACTATTAATCTGAATATGTCCCGATAGTCCAGCTAACCTTTCTCTAACTTTCAATTGAAGTCCTGTACCTGTAGCTACTGTAATTATCATAATCGCAATACCTAAAGCTATGGCTCCAATCGCAATTTTAAGTATAGGTCCTGATACACTCCCTTTGTCGGAAGAAGATTTGACTAATTTTTGGGCTATAAATTTTTCTAAATTCAATTTATCACATATTGATTTTCAAGTGCCAAATATAACTAAATCATTCCTTTCATTAAGTATTTATCAGCTTATAAAGTATATTTGTTTTTGTAATAAAACTGCTATGATAGAATATCGTAAAATAGAAAAATCAGACAATCGTGCTCTTGGTAAAGTAATGGAAACAGTTTTGATTGAATACAAAGCTGTTAGAGGTGGAAGTATGTTGGGTGACCCTACTTGTTTTAGGATGTTTGAAGAATATACTGATGAAAAATCTGTTTATTATGTAGCGTTGATAGATGGGAAACTTGTTGGTGGTTGTGGAGTTAAAAAAGTTCCTAATCAGGATGATGAAACTATTTGTGAATTACAACGAATGTATATTCTGAAAGAAGCAAGGGGCAAAAAGATAGGTAAAACACTAATACAAAAATGTATTGCTGATGCAAAGAAATTTGGATTTAAGAAAATGTATTTAGAGAGTTTTCCTCAGATGAAAGAAGCAATTAGTTTGTATCAGAAAAATGGTTTTTATCATATCGATTATGCAATTGGCAAAACAGGACACGATGCCTGCGATATAAAAATGTTGAAAGATTTGGACTAGAGATAATTAATCTTTTCAATCAAAAGAAAATATAATTGATGGCAACTTATAGAAGAATCGATTTGTTAATACATTTTAATAATTAGCATTTGCAAGTTGGTTTGAATCTTATTTTTTAGTTTATTTTTGGCCTTCAAAATAAAAAAGAAGCTATGTTAAATTTATATGGAACATCTATAGAAGAAATGGTTGTTCACCAAGTTGGTAATAAAAGTAAAGACGAAGGAATGTTTTTGTCTAAAAATACTTATCCGCTAGATACAGAATTAATTTCTCATCTAAACGATTTTTTCTTTAAACCGTTTATCAAGCAAGAAGAGAGTTACCAACAATTTTATCATGATGAAGATTTGAGTTTTAACGAAATTTACAACTTGGTAAAAGGTATATTTAATGCTCCAGAATCTTTTCTCGAATATTCTAAGAAGATTACTGAATATCTATATTCAAAATCGGAACATCCACATATTATAGCTGGCGAAGTGTATATAACTTTGCTAAACGACATATCTCTAGACAACGAATTGGTACAAGGTATCGGGATTTTCAAAAGTGAGATTCCTCGTAGTTTTATGAAATTCCATAAGGATGGCGAAAACTTGATGATTGATGTAGAACAAGGTGTCTATTTAGAAAAACTAGATAAAGGTGCGATTATTTTTAATGTAGAAACAGAAAGTGGCTTTAAGGTACTTACACATGATACTAATAGGTATGATGCAAAATATTGGACAGAAAGCTTCTTGAATATTACTCCTAAACAGGACGAAATATTTCAGACAAAAAAATACCTAAAACTTTGTGAAGATTTCTCTAAAGATGTTGTTTTTCCTAATGAAGATCAAAAAGAACAAATTAAATTCTTAAACAAATCGGTAGATTATTTTGCAAAAAATGATGAATTTGTTGAGGATGATTTTATCAGTCAAGTGATAGAAAATCCAGCTTATCAGAATGAATTTAACGATTATAAGGAGAAGTTTAAGGAAGATTATAAAATCGAAGATTTTTCAAATTTCGCAATTGCAAATGACGCTGTTACTAATATGCGTCGTAAATTCAAGAACATCATAAACTTAGATACTAATTTCGAAATAAAGCTGAATTTCACTGACGATAATTCCAATGACCTTATAGAAAAAGGATACGACGAGGAAAAAGGAATGTATTACTACCTTATATATTTTAATGAGGAGAAAAAGAAATAGTTTATTGTATTTC
>CAZIYK010000148.1:0-4979 GCA_964543445.1 uncultured Flavobacteriales bacterium | reverse complement strand
ACTTTACTTATTGTAGGTGTAATGGTTGGAAGTTTCTCATCAGCAATAATTGGAGTATTACAATATTTTAGTTCAGAACAAGAGCTCCGAAATTTTATTATTTGGACTATGGGAAGTTTAGGTAGTTCGGAATGGTCGGAAATAATTGTTCTATATTCAATTTTAATATTAAGTCTATTCGGAGTTTTGATAATTTCTAAAGGCTTAAATGCTATTACTATTGGCGAAAACTACGCTCATACTTTAGGAATAAATGTTAAAAATACTAGACGCGGAACCTTAATAATTGCGAGTGTTTTGGCAGGAAGTATTACAGCAATTGTAGGACCGATAGCTTTTGTTGGCCTTGCTGTACCACATATTGCTAAGAGTATTTTAAATACTATGGATCATTACAAACTAATTCCTTTTACGCTATTGCTGGGAGGAATATTAATGTTGTTTTTCGATATAATTTCTCAATTTATTGTTACTGATCAAGTAATCCCTATAAATGTAATTACATCTCTTTTTGGTGCTCCATTTGTAATTGCTGTGGTTATGAGACGAAGCGTTAAAATATCTTTCTAAACATGGTAGAGTTAACAAATTTAAGTATCGGATACACCTCTAAGAAAGAGAAAAACATTATTCTTAAAGGGATAAATGCCAAATTAGAAAAGGGAAAATTAACCTGTTTTTTAGGACGAAATGGAGCGGGAAAATCAACTCTTCTAAAAACTGTATTAGGAGTATTAGACCCATTAGATGGAGAAATAATTATTGATGGAGAAATACTCCACGAAATTTCGGCAAATAAAAGATCGAGAAAAATATCGGCTGTACTTACCGATGTTGTTAGAACAGAACACATCAGTGTAGAAGAATTTGTAGCTCTTGGACGAATTCCTCATACAAATTGGAAAGGAAGTCTCGAAGAAATAGATAAAAAACACATAGCTAATGCAATTGCAATATGTGAAATTGAAGATATCAAGAATAAAATAATCTCCGAATTAAGTGATGGTCAATTGCAAAAAGTTAACATTGCCCGAGCAATTTGTCAGGATACAGATTTAATACTTCTTGACGAACCTACAGCTCACCTAGATGTTTCAAATAAATTTAAGGTTTTTGAAATTCTACGTAAACTAGCCATCGATTACAAGAAATCGATTTTTATAATTACCCACGATTTGGAGTTAGCTTTTCAGAATGCTGATATGCTTTGGGTTATAGACAAAGATGGAATAATGCAGAGTGGTGTTACTGAAGATTTATTACTCGACAAAAAAATAATTGATAGCTTCCTAACTTCAAATTTCGAATTCGACTACGTTAGCGGAAAATTCCTTTACAAAAGAGATAGTAGAGTTTCTTTTCAGCTTACGGGAGATGATGAAAATACTTATTGGACAAAACAAGCTCTCTATAAAAACGGATATGGAGTAGATAAAAAATCAAATTACATACTTAAAATCTACAACAACCCAAAAAAATGGATTCTTTTCGAGGACGATACCGAAATCAATAATTTTTCTTCTATTAAAGAATTAATTTCTGAATTGAATAAGATTTTCTTCCCCGAATTTAAGTAATGGAAAACTACTAGAGTTAGTCTTTCCAAACTAACTCTGTAGCAAAACATGTTTTATCTGAATTCTTATCCATTTTTATTATTTGAATATTTCCTTCAGTATAACTATAAACATCAACTTTGTCATCAAGTTTCAACTCTTTGATGTAATTAATAGTAATCTTTTTTAGTTTACTTTTCAATACTTTCTTGTGGTCTACATTGTCAAAAGTCCAATCTAAATATTTCAAGTTTGAAACATGCTGAACCATATCTAATGCAGAGAATCTAACACTAAGCGAAAATACTTTTTCAAACTCTTTATTTAAATGAATTCTGTTAGCAGAATCCATAACTGTTTTATCCACAAATTCTAGTTTAGAAGTATCTATTTTAAGATGCTCAACCTTACGCTCAACAAAATTAATAACTGTCCAACTCGATGTAGCTCTAACTATTTGCTTATCGCCAATAAAAACCTCATACTCTCTATTAGAGAAAGCTCCTTTCACAAAACTAATCCACGTTTTAACAGTAACAACATCTCCTAATTTTGGAAGTTTATCTATTTCCATAGCAAACCTCGTCAATACCCACGACTGATTATTAGATACCATTGCGTTGATTCCAAAACCACCTTCTTCGGCATGATAACCCGCAGTATCCTGAAGATAACGACTTAATGTAACGTAACTAACTCTACCGTTTGAGTAACAATCGTTAAATTCTACTATCCATTCTTTGGTATATATATCGTTTATCTTTTTCATATTAATGAGATTTATTATTAAGCTTAGAGTTAATGAACTCTATAATTTCTGTTTTATCTTTTGGATCGAACCAAGTAATTTCTTTGTCCTTACGAAACCATGTTAATTGTCTCTTAGCAAACCTTCTAGTATTTTTCTTGATTTCTGAAATTGCAAAATCTAGAGTAAACTCACCATCAAAATATCTAAACAATTCTCTATATCCAACCGTTTGAAGACTATTAAGATGTTTGTACTGATACATTCTTTCAGCTTCAGCCAAAAGACCTGCTTCCATCATTAAATCAACCCTTAGATTAATTCTTTCGTACAGTTTTTCTCTATCGATATTTAATCCAATCTTAATTGGTGAGAAATTTCTTTTCTTAACTTTTCTAACTCTGAATTCTGTAAAAGTTTTCCCTGTGCCAATACACACTTCTAGAGCTCTAATTACTCGTTGAGGATTGTTGATATCAACTATCTTAGAATACTCAACATCTAGTTCTTTTAATTTATTCTGAAGAAATTCAAATCCATTAACATCTAAATCGTGCTGAATTTGTTTTCTAATATTAGGATCAATTTCAGGAAATTCATCAAATCCTTTCAGCACAGCATCTACATACAATCCTGATCCGCCTATAAGAATAGCCTTATCGTTTTCTTGAAACAATTTGTCTAGAAGAGAAATAGCATCTTTCTCGTAATCTCCTACAGAATAATCATCGAAAACAGATCTATCATGGATAAAATAATGTTTTGCTTGTTTTAATTCTTCTGGTGAAGGTGGCGCTGTTCCTATTAATAATTCTTTATAAAACTGACGCGAATCGCAAGATAAAATATCACACCCGAAATGATTAGCAATATCAATACTTAAAGAAGTTTTTCCTATTGCGGTAGGGCCAATTATTGTAATTAAGGAATTTGACATTTTATGAATTTATTCAGAGAACAAAAGTAAGCAGGTGATTTGCAACTACAAACTATTAAAGCAAAAAAAACTGAGCTCCATAGAAACTCAGTTTTTATTTACATTTATATAAGAAGTTACGCCTTTTTAGGAGTACGCTTTAGTGTTTCTAATAAATATCCCCAGAATTTTGAAACAGATTCTATATTAACTCTCTCGTCTGGTGAGTGAGGATTGTTGATAGTTGGTCCAAAAGAAATCATATCAACACCTGGATAATTTGTACCTAAAATACCACACTCTAAACCTGCGTGACATGCTAGTACTTTAACATCCTCGTTAAACATTTCGCTGTAAAGCTCTTTCATCTCTTTAAGAATAGAAGACTCCATATTTGGTTGCCATCCTGGATAAGAACCTGTGTGTTCTACTTCACATCCTGCTAATTCGAAAGCAGATCTAACAGTGAAAGCTACATCCATTTTACCAACTTCGATAGAAGAACGTTGTAAAGCTTGTGCTTCAAACTTTCCATCTTTAACAATTATACGAGATAAGTTTGATGAAGTTTCAACCAAACCATCAATAGTATCACTCATGCGGTACATTCCGTTGAAACAAGCATAAATTGCCTTGATAATTCCTTCTTGAACTCCCAATTCCATAACGTTAGCAGGAAGATCAGTCTTTTCTACCACGATATCCATTGTTGGCTCAGCAATAGCAAATTCACTTTTAATATTAGCAATTGTAATTGCAATTTCAGTTTCAAATGCTTCTTTGCTAACCTCATCGATAGTTACAACAGCAAAAGACTCACGAGGAATTGCATTACGCAAACTTCCACCATCTATGCTGTGTACACGCATACCAAAATTAGTATAACCTTCGAACATCAATCTGTTCATCACCTTGTTTGCATTTGCTCTACCAAGGTTTATATCCATTCCTGAATGTCCTCCTTTAAGACCACGAACAGTAATTGAATAAGCAACGCTATTTTCAGGAACATCCTCAAGTTCATAATCGCGTTTTGAAGTAGTATCTATTCCTCCAGCACAACCTACAGTCAACTCATCGTCATCTTCAGTATCAAGATTTAAAAGAATTTCACCATCAAGCAAACCACCTTCTAAACCAAAAGCACCTGTCATTCCTGTTTCTTCGTCAGAAGTAAAAAGAGCCTCTAAAGCTGGATGAGGAATATCTGTAGATTCAAGTAACGCCATAATAGAAGCTACTCCAATACCATTATCAGCACCAAGTGTTGTACCATCAGCAGTAACCCAATCACCGTCAACAATCATCTTAATTCCATCAGTATCGAAATTAAAATCAGTGTCTGAATTCTTTTGGTGAACCATGTCGTAATGAGATTGAAGAACTACAGTTTTTCTATCTTCCATTCCCGCTGTTGCAGGCTTTTTTATTATTACGTTCCCTACTTTATCTACGAAAGTTTCAAGACCTAGTTTCTCCCCAAATTCTTTAAGAAAAATTTCAGCTTTTTTCTCTTTTTTTGACCCTCTTGGAATTGCATTCAAATCTGCAAAATTCTTCCATATAACCTTAGGCTCCAAGTTTCTAACTTCTTGACTCATATCAGTATTTTTATCGTTTATTAATCTTTTATAGAAATCAAGTACAACTAACAAATTGTTAGCTATAAACACTTAATCTGATGCGAATTTATAAATATTGTAAGATACGAGCGTTGTTTTTGATTTATTTATTTGTGAGTTGGTCATTTATTAACTTT
>CAZIYK010000147.1:3255-4992 GCA_964543445.1 uncultured Flavobacteriales bacterium | reverse complement strand
TTAAAAATCTTATCTCAAATTTAGTTTTAAATCTCATATTGTAATCTCTATATTTGTCAATACTAATATGTGTAACGACAATTAATTATACAACAATATGTCTAGCAAAAACTTAAGAGCACTTTCGTATCGTAAAGGTATGGATGATAATCTTTTTGAAAATATATCTAAACTTACAAGCAACAAAACTGCTAAAGAAGAGGACCTTAAAAAATTAGCTGAGGAATATAAAATTGGAGAATCTGTAGTACTCGGAACTTCAACTTTCTACGATTTTTTAAGACCTGAAAATGCAAACAAGAAAGTACATGTTTGTACAGGTACAGCTTGTATGACTTCTAGAACTCAAGAAGGACTTATCGATAATTTAAAAGAACATTTTCATGAAGATGAAATAGGTCACGTTGCATGTTTGGGGCATTGTCATTGCAATTCGGCATTTATGTACGACGATAAAACCTATTCTGTAAATGATGCTGATGAGTTAGCAGAAGTTTTAAAATCGAAACCTACAAAAGAAAATAAATACTCTACTGGTTGTAATACTACCCCGATTTTAACAGAAGATATATCTGACCTAAAAGAATTTTACGGTATTCTTAAGAATTGGGCTGACAACAAGCAGGGAATTATAGATAACCTAAAAGCATCTAATTTAAGGGGAAGAGGAGGAGCAGGATTTCCTTTCTTCTTCAAATTAGAATCAGCATCAAAAGCAGAAAGCGAGCAAAAATATATAGTTTGTAATGCTGATGAAGGCGATCCTGGAGCTTATTCTGATATGTACTTGATGGAGCAACAACCTCACAAGGTTTTATTTGGAATGATGATTGCCGGATTAGCAATTGGCGCTGATACAGGTGTACTTTATATAAGAGGAGAATATCCTAATTCGATACGAAGAATTGAAAAAGCAATAAACAGACTTACAGCATTAAATTACATCGGTGAGAATATTTTGGGAATAGAAGGATTTAATTTCAATTTCAAAATTACTCGCGGACAAGGAGCTTATGTTTGTGGCGAAGAAACAGCTTTGCTAAACTCTATTGAAGGACTTAGACCTGAAGTTAGAGTACGTCCACCTTACCCAACAATTGAAGGGCTTTATGGCAAGCCAACTGTACTTTCTAATGTAGAAACTTTTGCAAACATACATTGGATATTAGAAAATGGAGGAGAAGCCTACGCTAAATTAGGTACAGAAAAATCTAAAGGAACAAAACTTGTTTCTCTTGATGGATTTTTCAACAATCCTGGAGTTTTCGAGATAGAAATGGGTACTCCATTAACTACAATTTTCGAAGAATTTGGAAAAGGATTTAAGTCGGAGATTAAAGCTTTACAGATTGGAGGACCTCTAGGTGGAATTGTTCCGATAGAAAAAATAAAAGATTTGACACTAGATTTTGAATCTCTAGGAGAGAATGGTTTCTTGTTAGGACATGCAAGCTTTGTATCTATTCCTGTTGATTTTCCTATGATTAAGTTTATAGATCATTTATTGAAATTCACTGCTGACGAATCTTGTGGAAAATGTTATCCATGTAGAATTGGCTCAAAACGTGGACACGAATTAGTAGTAAAAGCACAGAAAGAAGATTATAAAATTGACAGACAACTTTTCGATGATTTGTTAGAAACTCTAGAGATAGGATCGCTTTGTGCATTAGGGGGTGGAGTACCACTTCCACTGAAAAATGCCATGGAGTATTTCGAGGAAGAATTGAAAGAATA
>CAZIYK010000147.1:0-3155 GCA_964543445.1 uncultured Flavobacteriales bacterium | reverse complement strand
AAACGAAAAAATCAACATCAAAAGCAGAAGAAAATGATAGCATATATAGATAACGAAGCATACGAAATAAAAAAGGGCGAAACTATGCTCGAATTTGTAAGACGCATAAAGGGAAAAGATTCTATTCCTACAATGTGTCAGGCTGATAATTTAGAGAATTTCGGTTCGTGTAGAGTTTGTTCGGTAGATGTAGCACTACAAAAAGGCGGAAAGGTAAAAACTATGGCATCGTGCCATACTCCTGTAGCCGAAGGCCAATACATTTATCCAAATTCAGAGAGAATAGTTAAGCTTCGCAAAAACATTACAGAATTAATCTTAACAGATTATCCAAAAGATAAGATTCTTCCATCAGAAGGTAAGAAAGCAACAGAGTTTCAAGATACAATTGCAAAAATTGGTATTCCTGAAGTTCGTTATCCCGAAGGAGAAAACCATCTTTATCTTGAGCCAGACACAGCTCATCCTTACATAAAATCAGATCTGTCGCAATGTATAAATTGTTACCGTTGTGTGCGTGCTTGTGAGGAAATTCAAGGTGAAATGATTCTTGGTATGAGTGGACGTGGTTTCGCAAATCACATCATCAAAGGATTCGACACTACCTTCGATTTATCGGCTTGCGTATCGTGTGGAGCTTGTGTACAAACTTGTCCAACCGAAGCACTTACTGATAAATACGAAACAAAAACAATAATTGCCGATAAAGTAGTTCGTACAACTTGTACTTACTGTGGAGTTGGATGTCAGCTTGATATTTCGGTGGTAGATGGCGAAATAAAAGGAATTCAAGCTCCATTAGATGCTGAGGTAAATGCAGGTCATACTTGTGTAAAAGGTCGTTATGCATTTGAGTTTTACAATCATCCTGACAGAATTAAGGAGCCGATGATTCGTAAAAACGGTAAACTCGAAGAGGTAACTTGGGACGAAGCTTACGATTATATAGCAACAAAACTAAACAATATTAAATCAGAATTCGGACCTGATGCAATTGGAGCAATCTCATCATCTCGTGCTACAAACGAGGAGAATTACTTGATGCAAAAATTCATTAGAGCTGTAATTGGTACTAATAATATCGATGGTTGTGCAAGAGTTTGCCACGCTCCAACTGCTTACGGAATGCAAAAAGCATTTGGAACAGGAGCCGCTACAAATTCAATTTATGGAGTAGGAATTACCGATGCCTTTTTGGTTGTTGGTGCAAACCCAACCCACGCTCACCCTGTTACAGGTGCTAAATTGAAACAGGAATTTATGAAGGGGAAAACTTCTATAGTTATTGACCCTGTAAAAACTGATTTAGCAAAATTAGCAACTCATCATTTACAATTGCGACCAGGAACAAATGTGGCTGCACTAAACATGTTTACTTATTATCTAATAAAAGATGGATATGTAGATTGCGATAGAGTAAATGCGAGAACAGAACTTTTTAACGATTTCAGAAAGCAGATTTTAGAACTAGATATTTGTGAACTTGAAAAGGTAACAGGTCTTAAAAAAGAGGATGTTAGAGCTGCAGCAAAAGCTTACGGAAGTGCTGACAAAGCAATGGAATTCCACGGACTTGGTGTTACTGAGCATTACCAAGGAAGTAAAACTGTAATGTTACTTGCCAATATTGCAATGATGACTGGTAACGTTGGTAAAAACGGAGTTGGATTGAATCCTCTACGTGGTCAAAACAATGTGCAGGGAGCTGCCGATATGGGTGTTCAACCACATCAAGGAGCAGGTTACATGGATGTTGAAAATCCAGATGTACAAATGTATTATGCCGAAAAGTATGGAGTAGAGAAGATGCCAGAAAAAGAAGGGTTAAAGATTCCTGAGATGTTAGATAATGCAATTGAAGGAAAATTTAAGGCTCTTTGGATAATGGGAGAAGATACTTTAATGACTGATCCGAATACAAAACATATCGAAAAAGCATTCGCCAATTTAGATTTACTTATTGTTCAGGAATTATTTATGTCGGCAACTGCCAAAGCTGCCGATGTTGTGCTTCCTGCTTCGTCTTACTTAGAGAAGAATGGAACATTTACAAATGGAGAACGTCGTGTACAGAGAGTAAACAAAGTTGTAGAGCCAATTGGAAATTCTAAGCCCGATGGACAAATTATGGTTGACATAATGAACAAGATGGGTTATAAACAAGAAGGTTATGAAGCTGATGTGATTTTGAAAGAAATAGCTAAAGTAGTTCCTTTCTTTAAAGGTATTACATGGGAAAGATTATCTATAAACGGATTGCAATGGCCAGTAGCAGAAGATGGTACAGATACTAAAATCTTACACGAGGAAATGTGTAAAAGAGGAAAAGGTCGATTCCATTATTTTGAGTACGATAAGAGTCCTGAGCTAAAAGAACATTCAGAAAAATTCCCATTCATACTTACTACGGGTAGAAGACTTGAGCATTACAACTCAGGAACAATGACTCGTAGAACAGACAATCAGAAAATTGTATCTAACGATTATTTACAAATTAATCCTGAAGATGCTAAAGCAAAAGGTATAGTTAACGACGAAAAAATCAGAATTTTCTCTGATAGAGGTAGTGTGGAAATTATAGCCAAAATTTCTGATGCAGTTGACAAAGGAGTAGTTAGAACAACATTCCACCAACCTGAGGTATTTATAAATATGATTACAGGTAATGTTGGAGATGTAGAAACACTAACGCCTGAGTATAAGGTAGTAGCTGTTGATTTTGAGAAATTGAATTAATCATATTTAAGCCTAAAAAATACTAAGGATTACGTCATTTATTGATGTAATCCTTTTTTTTACGAAAAAAAGTTGCCTGTTTACTGGTGATACAGCTTCTAATGTTAAGTTTTTAATCCTTAACATTGAAAAAGGAATTTTATGTTATGTAATTGTTAATTTTACATATCCTTATTATTAACAGGTTAAGGTTTAAAATAACTTTTAACATAAAAACTCTAAACGATGAAGTATTTATTTATATTTTTCTTAGTATTCGCAACTACTCTAGGTTATTCTCAAGAAAACAATAATGCAGAAAAAGCAGTTTGTACCAGATACGAAAATGGTTCTTTTAAAGAGACAGGACTTCTGAAAAACAACAAGCTAGATGGTCAATGGGTAAAATACTCTGAAACAGGTGAAGCAATAGTTGTAGG
>CAZIYK010000146.1:0-5022 GCA_964543445.1 uncultured Flavobacteriales bacterium | reverse complement strand
ACTAAATTATAGTACTTGGTCTAATTGATTTATTCATCAAACTTTTATTCTGTTACCTTCGCCATCAAATATTTGATACTTCAGGTATTGATAAGCATCTCGAGGTAGGATTTTTATCCATTTTTTCGTTTCTAAGAACCACTTAAAACGAATAGATGGGAATCCTTTTGTTAAATATGCCGCTATAAATGGGTGAACATTTAATGTAATATCTTTATGCTCGCCTTTGGCAATAATTTTATCGATCTTCACTTTTATCTCGTCGATAATAAGAATAGGAGCTTCAACATCGCCTTCTCCACTAGGATTAGGTTCTCTTGTTTTTATATTAGTTTCTGGTCTAACACGCTGTCTAGTAATTTGGATAAGACCAAATTTACTTGGAGGCAGTATTTTGTGTTTAGCTCTATCAGTACTCATTGCTTCTTTTAAATGCTCAAACAATTTCTTGCGATTTTCGGGTTTATGTAGATCGATAAAATCAACTACAATAATACCTCCCATATCGCGAAGTCGTAACTGTCGGGCAATTTCGGAAGCAGAAATAAGGTTTACTTCTAACGCATTGTTTTCCTGCGATTCTTTTGAATTAGCTCTGTTACCGCTATTTACATCAATCACGTGCAATGCTTCAGTATGCTCTATAATTAAATAGGCACCTTTGCTCATAGAAACCGAACGTCCAAAAAGAACTTTCTTTTGTCTTTCTATTCCATATTTTTCAAAGATCGGTACTTTGTTTTGATAAAGTTTTACTATTTGTTCTTTATCTGGTGCAATAGTATTCAGATATTGCCTTACCTCCAAATAAAGTCCTTCATCATCGGTAATAATACTTTTAAATGAATCGTTAAAGATGTCTCTCAACACCGATGTTGCACGATCCAACTCACCTAATACCCTTGCTGGTGGTTTTTCGGTTTTCACAGATTTGAAGCATTTATTCCACTTATTAAGTAGAGTAGTTATGTCTTCATCTAGTTCTGCAACCTTTTTACCTTGTGCTACAGTTCGGATAATAACTCCAAAGCCTTTAGGCTTGATACTTTGGATAAGTCTTCGTAATCTATCTTTCTCTTCTCTATTTTTGATTTTCTGTGATACAGATATTCTGTCAGAGAAAGGTACTAAGACAATATATCTACCTGCCAACGATATTTCTGAACTAATTCGTGGTCCTTTAGTAGATATTGGTTCTTTTGCTATTTGTACTAGGATATTCTGTCCGGGTTGTAAAACTTTATCAATTTTACCATCCTTGTGAATTTCCTCCTCGTATTGGAAATCACTTAAAAGTGATGACCGTTGCTTACCTGATTGTGTGTCTTTGACGAATTTCAATAATGAACGAACCGATGGTCCTAAATCATGATAATGCAAAAATGCATCTTTTTCGTACCCAACGTCAACAAATGCTGCGTTGAGACCCGGCACTAGCTTCTTTATCCTACCTAGGTAAAGATCGCCAACAGCGAATGAGATATCGTGCAACTCTGAATGCAACTCGGTAAGTTTACCATCTTGCAAAAGTGCGATATCAACACGCGAGGAACCGGAACGAATAATTAACTCATTATCCATTCTTCAAGTTTTTTAATTTCCTGTATTACAACAAGAAAATTATTAAAATCCTCAGGTCTTCAATAAATTAAAGAACTATATATCGATTGATTAAATTTAATAGCAACGTCATATTTGGGTGGAGCTTTAGCGGAATCGAAATTCTTCTAGTAAATATAAAGATTCTTCGACTACACTAAGTTCCGCTCAGAATGACGATAGATTATATCATTCGATATTTTTCTTTTTTAGCCTAATTAATAGTAGCTATTAGACTAAACAAACAAAGCACCCTAAGTGGGTGCGCTTGAATGCTTTTATAAACAGTTAAAAAGAATTACTTCTTCTTGTGTCTGTTTTTTCTCATACGCTTCTTGCGCTTGTGAGTTGCTACCTTATGTCTTTTTCTCTTTTTACCGCTTGGCATAATAGTATTATTTAATAGTTAATAAATCTTTTTTTCAATTTTACCGTCCTTAATGTTGGACACTACAGACGGCAAAAATAGTTTTAATTTTTGAATTAAGCTTCTACTTTAACTTTAGATTTAACTCCTTCTACAAAAACTTTTGATGGTTTGAATGCAGGAATGTTGTGTGCAGGAATTCTTATAGTAGTATTTTTAGAAATATTTCTACCTGTTTTCTCTGCTCTTTTCTTAATGATAAAGCTTCCAAATCCTCTTAGATAAACGTTCTCACCTTCTTCTAATGCATCTTTAACTTCAGCCATGAATGATTCTACAATGTTTTGAACCTCAGTTCTATCCATCTTTAGATTTTCAGAAATACTTGTAACAATATCAGCTTTTGTCATCTTAATATATTTATTTAAATAATTTAAATTCTCTACCTTTTTTTGGCGTGCAAATATATGATATTCTGATAAATAGAAAAGAGTATTTTATAAAATTTGAGGTGGATTACTGATTAAGTATCAATAGTTTATGATATATGAAATTTTGAAATCATTAACCAGTTGGTTTTTAGGTTGATAGTTGGTTTGTCTGCAGGGTAAAAAAATAGTTAGAAAATATTTTTCAACACTAATTTTAGCCATTTCGTGGATATTCAAATATAATCTCTATTTTAGATTTTTTTAAAAGCGTAAATAAATGAAAGCATCATTAAATAAGGTAATGTTGATAGGTAGGCTGGGTAGCGAAGTAAAGATACATCAGTTTGAGGATGGTAATTCTATTGCTAATTTCTCATTAGCCACATCGGAGTATTATAAGGATAAAGAAACAGGAGATAAGGTAGAAAATGTTGAGTGGCACAAAATTGTTGCTAAGAATAAACTAGCTAGTATTTGCGAGAAATATCTTAGCAAAGGTGATGCTATTTTTGTTGAAGGTAAACTTCATACACGTTCGTGGGATGATAATGGAAATAAGCGATATTCTACAGAAATATTAGCTAATAAGATTGAATTCCTTAGTTCCAATAATAATAAGGAATCAAACGAATGGTTTATTAGCGAAGAAGATTTGCCTTTTTAATTAAAAAACAAACAACTAATTAGATGTATTCACTCTTTAAAGAAATAATTATAGGTAAGGTTTCTAGAATTATCAGAAAACGCAATAAAGATGTTGATGAAGAAATTATACTTAATAAAGCAGTAGGCATAGAAGTGAAGATATCTCACACCATAAGCGAGATATTTTTTATTGTAATAGGTGTTATTTCTGCAGGATTTGGATTAAAAGGATTTCTTCTGCCAAGCTCGTTTATAGATGGAGGGGTAACAGGTATTTCGTTATTAACGTCGGAAGTAACAGGTATATCGTTATCTATTTTGATAGTTAGTATAAACTTGCCATTTATTATTTTGGGATATTCTCAAATAGGTAAAGAGTTTACTATTAAAAGTATGATAGCCATACTTTGTCTTGCCTTAGCCATTCATTTTATCCCTTATCCTGTAGTTACTACCGACAAATTATTAATCGCAGTTTTTGGAGGATTTTTCTTAGGAGCTGGAATCGGTCTTGCTATTAGAGGAGGTGCTGTATTGGATGGAACAGAGGTTTTGGCTATATATTTTAGCAAAAGATCTGGTTTAACTATTGGTGATATAGTTTTGATATTCAATGTTGTAATATTTTCTTTTGGGGCTTATATTCTAACAATAGAAATTGCTCTTTACGCCATGCTTACATATATGGCTGCTTCTAGAACAATAGATTTTGTAATAGAGGGAATTGAAGAATATACTGGAGTAACCATCATTTCGGAATACAGCGAAGAATTAAGACAGATGATTACAAACAAACTTCAGCGAGGAGTAACAATATACGAAGGTAGGGGAGGATATGGCGAAAAAGGAGTTAATCAGAACAAAATAGATATCATTTTTACAGTTATCACAAGGCTAGAAATATCAAGGTTACGTACAGAAATAGATAAAATAGATTCTAATGCTTTTATAATTATGAGTAGTATAAAAGATACCCATGGAGGTATGATAAAGAAACGCCCTTTAGAAAAATAGTCAATAACATAAAAAATCATATTTTTGTAGCAATTAATTAAACGATAAAAAATTTTGGATATAGAACCCTCCAGTTTCGAAATGATTTCATATTTAGATCAGCTGCCAATAGCTGCAATATTGAATGTAGTAATGTTAATTATATTGCTAGGACTATCGGCAATGGTTTCTGGTGCCGAGGTTGCATTCTTTTCTATTAGCCCTAGCGATCTTGAAGAAGCTAAAGATTCTAACGACAAAAAGAGTCAGAAAGTATTTGAATTATTAGAAAAGCCACAGGAATTATTGGCTACTATCCTTATATCAAATAACTTCATCAATGTAGGTATTGTTATACTTTCAACATATTTAACATCGCATTTATTTAAGTTAGATGTAAATAGTGTAGTTGGATTTACTATTCAGATTGTATTAATTACATTTATGATTCTTCTTTTTGGAGAGGTAATTCCGAAAGTGTATGCAAATCTTAATGCACTTAAATTTGCCAAAGTTATGGCATCTCCTGTAGCCTTTTTAGAGAAGGTTTTTAGGGTAATTAGTATTCCTCTTTTAAAATCGACAATGCTTGTAGAAAATAGACTTCAAAAAAGTAAGGGTAATATTTCTATTTCGCATTTAGAACACGCATTAGAACTTACTTCAGACGACGAAACATCAAAAGAAGAGAAAAAGATATTAGAAGGAATAGTAAATTTTGGTAATACGGATACCAAACAAGTGATGTGTCCTAGAATTGACATATTTGCTTTAAATGCTAACGAGAAATTTGAAAATGTTATTTCCGAAATTCTAGAAAAAGGGTACTCTAGAATTCCTGTTTTTAAGAAAAACATAGATAATATTGTAGGGATACTTTATATAAAAGATCTTCTGCCTCATATTAATTCAGGAAACAATTTTAATTGGTCGAGATTGATTAAACCTGTGTTTTTTGTTCCTGAAAATAAAAAGATTGACGATTTG
>CAZIYK010000145.1:0-5091 GCA_964543445.1 uncultured Flavobacteriales bacterium | reverse complement strand
GTCAAGATTTTTCTACTTCTTTTTCTTTATAAAATAACTTCTAGTAATAGCAACTCTAGGTTCTTCTTCTATTTTAGAATAGTCTGTTGAAGAATATCTTTCACCGTGCTGAGAAATATCTAAACCTAATTTTTCTTCTTCTTCGTCAACTCTTAAAGGAGATATCTTATCTGTTATTTTATACAATATGTATGCTCCTCCGAAAGTAAATATACTTACGCCAACCAAAGCTCCCATGTGTGTAAAGAAAGAAACATAATCACCATAAATTAAACCTACATCTTTAGCGAAAATAGCTGTAAGAATCATACCCGATATACCTCCAATACCGTGGCAAGGAAAAACATCTAAAGTATCGTCAAGACCTTTTTTGTTTTTAATATATAGTGCAACATTACTTATCATAGATCCTGCAAAACCAATAAATACACTTTGTCCTAGAGTAACGTATGCAGCACCTGGTGTAATAGCTACCAAACCAATAACTGCACCAATAGCAGCTCCTACAGCAGAAACCTTACGCCCCATTATTCTATCGTACAAAATCCATGATATCATACCTGAAGCCGATGCTAAAGCAGTAGTACCAAATGCTAAGGCCGCATCTTTATTTGCACCTAAAGCAGACCCTGCATTAAAACCAAACCATCCAAACCAAAGCATTCCTGTACCTAGCAATATAAATGGAATATTTACTGGATTGTGCTCTCCGCTATTTCTACGTTTCCCTAAAATTATTGCTCCAGCCAAAGCTGCATAACCCGCCGACATGTGAACAACAGTTCCTCCTGCAAAGTCAAGAATACCAATTTTTCTAAGTATTCCTTCAGGATGCCAAACCATGTGAGCTAAAGGAGTGTAAATAAATATTGAGAAAAGCACTATAAAAATAAGGTAACTATCAAACTTAATTCTCTCAGCAAAACTTCCTGTAATAATTGCAGGAGTAATAATTGCAAATTTCAACTGAAACATTGCGAAAATTAAGAATGGGAAAGTAGGAGCAAAGTCGGGGTGGGGTGATAATCCAACATTCCGGAACATAAAGTATGTAAAAGGATTACCTATTACGCCTCCAATGTCTTCGCCAAACGATAAACTGAAACCAACTAATACCCAAATAATACTAACGACTCCCAAAGAAATAAAACTTTGAAGCATGGTAGAAATTATATTTTCCTTAGATACCATACCTCCATAAAAGAAAGCTAATCCAGGCGTCATAAAGAACACCAAAACCGTTGCTGTTAGCATCCAAGCAGTATCTGCTCCATTTATTGGTAAGTCATTTTCTACGTTACTTACGGGGATAATAAATAATCCCATTATTACAAGTGAAAGTAATAGTAATAAAATTCTCTTAGTTTTACTCATTTTTAATTTTTTTAATAAGAATCTAATTCTACACGAAAAAGACGGGTTATGTCACGTATTTTTTACAATTACTATGTAAATATATGTAAAAATTATAGGGGTGTTTTAATGAAAAGATAAGTTTATTGTAAATATTATTAAATTAACATCTAAAGGGAGAATAATCTATTAAAACAATAATACTTAAGTTCAAAAACTGAACAGATATTATCGATATATAGTTATGTTATTGCGAAATGAAATTAAAAATAACCATTTACCTTAATGGCTACATGATAATTACACTCATTGCTTTATTTCAATAAAACCAATACAGGGAAATATAAAGCATATCAATTCAAGTTAATCGTCCGTGATTTGTAATGTTTTTATGTTTTCACATTATATCTTTATTAAATTTGCGTTATATTCAGTATTTAAGTCTTTTACTTTGTGTTTTCGTAAAATATGTTAATTTTGTATTGATAAAACGTAAAATACACATACTAATAACTATATAAAAATTATGGGCTCAACATATCAATTAGATGAGATAGATAATCAGATTCTAGAATTACTAATAGAAAATACTAGAATGCCTTATACAGAAATTGCAAAAAAACTTATTATTTCAGCAGGTACTGTGCATGTTCGTGTTAAGAAAATGGAAGATGCAGGTATTATAAAAGGTACTTCTCTTAGTATTGATTATAGTAAAATGGGATATTCATTTATTGCGTATGTAGGTTTGTATTTGTCAAGAACTTCAGAAACTCAAGAAGTTATCAATCAATTAAAGAAAATACCATACATAACTGTTGCTCATATTACTACAGGTAAATTCAATATTTTCTGTAAAATTAGAGCTAGAGACACTTCTCATGCAAAAGATATTATTTTTATGATTGATGATATAGATGGAGTTGCTAGAACAGAAAGCATGATATCTATGGAAGAATCTATCAATGATAAAAATAGATTGATGCATTCTATATTCAAATAGATAAATCTTTGGATACATTTATTAGGACTATAAAACTCAAATAGTCTTGAAATACATGTGTCAAATTAGATAAAAATCTATTATACATCTTTTCACTTTAATAGCTTTACAACGAAGGAACCTATTAATTGTGATTGGTTTCTAATAATTAAATTGAAAATAATGCATAATTCAGATTACAATAGTGCAGCAGATACTTTTCAGAATTCTGTTGTAAATAAATATCATATTTATAATAGCTTATTTCTAAAGCTGCCATTTGACGATATTGAAAGTACTGGCGAAACTTTGCCACTGCTTGGTCGTCATTGCGAAAGAGGTTATAGCAAAGGACAAAGTCCGTTTGATATAATAAAAAGTTTTTTTGAAAGTAATACTAGTTTTTTCAATAACGATGAAAAACAAATATCTGCTCTTTTTAAATATATACAATATATAGAGCGTCAGATAGTATTGTTTGATTCTGTTGAAGATTCGTCTTTCGAAGAAAATCACGATCTTGATGGGTTGGGAACTATTAAGTATTTAGCTTCAGAAGCAGAATATTTAAAGGTTAAAGAAAAACTTCAACACAAGCTCGAAGACTTCAAAGTTCACTTGGTGTTAACAGCGCATCCAACTCAGTTTTATCCAGGATCAGTACTTAGTATAATCACTGATTTAAGTAAAGCTATCACCGATAATAACATTGTTGATATAGAGAAACTGTTAAAACAATTAGGCAAAACTAAATTTATTCAGAAAACAAAACCAACACCTTTCGAGGAAGCTGTAAGCTTAATTTGGTATTTAGAAAATGTTTTTTATCACTCAATAAATAGAGTTACAAATAGAATTGATAGATATATTTTTGATGGAAAAGGAGTTCCTGATAATTCGTTTGTAGAACTTGGTTTTTGGCCAGGTGGCGATAGAGATGGAAATCCTTTTGTAGATGCCGAAACTACTTTGAAAGTTGCTGATAGATTGAGAGCTTCAATTTTTAGGGCTTATTATAGAGATATAAGAGATTTAAAACGTAGGCTGACTTTTGATATTGTAGATGTAGAAATAGCTAATCTTCAAGAGAAGATTTTTGAGAATTCGTATCATAAACCAACACATCCTACAATTTCATACACCGAATTAACAGAAAGATTAGAACAGATAAAGGATATCCTAATAAACAAACACAATAGTTTATATGTTGAAGAGGTACAAGCCTTAATAAATAAAGTAAGACTGTTTGGTTATCATTTTGCAACTTTAGATATACGTCAGGATTCTAGAATTCATTCTAAAGTAATTTCTAATATTGTTAAACATTATAATTCGTGTGGTAAAACAATATTGCCTGCTAATTACGAAGAATTAAATGACGATGATAAGATTGCAATTTTAACAAAAGTTCAGGATAGATTAAATCCATTACTTTTTGAAGATAAAATAACTAAAGACACCTTAGAATCCATTTATGCAATTGATAAGATTCAAGAAAAAAATGGCGAAAAAGGAGCTAACAGATATATTATTAGCAATAATCAATCTGCGGTAAATATTCTGGAAGTTTATGCCATGTTTGGTTTATGTGGATGGAAGAAAGAAAATCTATCAGTAGATATTATTCCTTTGTTTGAAACAATTACCGATTTGGATAATGCTCCGAGCATAATGGATCATATTTACTCTAATGCTGATTATAGAAAACATTTGAAGCGCAGAGAAAATAAACAAACTATAATGCTTGGTTTTTCTGACGGCACCAAGGATGGAGGTTATTTAATGGCAAACTGGAGTATTTACAAGGCTAAAGAAGAGTTAACAAAAGTTTCTCGTAAACATGGCATAGATGTAATATTCTTTGATGGTAGGGGAGGACCACCAGCTCGTGGAGGAGGAGAAACACACAAATTTTATTCTTCACTTGGTAAAAACATCGAAAACAAAGAAATTCAGATAACTATACAAGGACAGACAATTTCATCAAATTTCGGAACTGTGAGTGCTGCTCAGTATAATATTGAACAGCTACTTAGTGCTGGATTATCTAATGAAATTTTTAGTAGAGAAGGAAAAAAACTTACTCCTAAACGTAAATCTTTGTTAGAAGATTTGGCAAATGAAAGTCTTCAAGAATATTTGAAATTTAAATCTCACGATAAGTTTATTCCGTATTTAGAAAGAATATCTACACTAAAATATTATGGAAAAACTAATATTGGAAGTCGTCCATCTAAAAGATCTAAATCCTCTGATTTAACTTTAGATGATTTAAGAGCGATACCATTTGTAGGGTCTTGGAGTATGTTGAAACAAAACGTACCTGGATATTTTGGTGTTGGATCTGTTTTAAAAAGATTGGAAGAAAAAGGAGAATTAGATCAAGCAATAGATTTATATGAAAATTCATTGTTTTTTAAGGCGCTTATTGACAACAGTATGGTGTCGTTAACAAAATCGTTTTTCCCATTAACTAAATATATTCAGAAGGATAAAGAGTTTGGTGAATTTTGGACAATAATATACAACGAGTATAAAACATCTGTAGAAATGATTAGAAAGATTTCGAAAACAGATGAATTAATGAGTAAAGCTCCAAGTCGACGAAAATCAATCAAACTTCGAGAACAAATAGTTTTGCCATTGCTGACAATACAACAATACGCATTAATAAGGTTAGAGCAACTTTATGATAATGCTGAAGAAAATGAAGATTTGATTCAAGTGTATGAAATGATGGTTATAAGATCGTTATA
>CAZIYK010000144.1:0-5094 GCA_964543445.1 uncultured Flavobacteriales bacterium | reverse complement strand
TTTTTTATAATACTACTCTTTGCTTGATAAATTCCGTAAAGAACATCCGATTTATGATATATGGGACTTTCGGGAGAATTAAGATATTTAGCTACTTTCTTATCACTGAGAAGTGTTCGTCCTCCAAAACCTAAAACCCTACCAGAAATAGAATGAATCGGGAACATTACCCTTCCCTTAAATCTATCAAATTTCTTCCCGTTTTCTTTTAATATTGTAAGACCTGTTTCGGTAAGATATTCTAATTTATATCCTTTTGACAAAGCAGCATCTGTAAACGCTGTCCACTCATCAAGACAATATCCTAAATTAAATTTCTTTATGGTTTCGTCGCTAAATCCACGTTCCTTAAAATAAGACAATCCTATTGCCTTACCTCGCTGAGAATTTAAAAGTGTTTCGTTGAAATATTTTGCGGCAAAGTCCGACACCAAATACATACTTTCTTTGGCGTTTGCTGTTTTCTTTGCTTCAGCATCAAGCTCTTTTTCTTCAATCTCTATATTATATCGCCTAGCGAGATATTTCAATGCTTCAGGATAAGTGTAATTTTCTAACTCCATCAGAAAACTAACTACATTCCCTCCTTTTCCTGTACTAAAATCTTTCCATATCTGCTTAACTGGAGAAACTACAAACGAAGGTGTTTTTTCATTCACAAAAGGACTTAATCCTTTGAAATTCTGACCTGCTTTTTTTAAAGTTACAAAATCGCCAATAACCTCCTCTACACGAGCAGTTTCAAAAATCAAATCGACTGTTTCCTTTGGAATCATATTTTCAGTTACAGATTAAACTTTGCAGAATATTACATTTTCAACTTCAGAGCACTAAAGCTTTCTATCTATCACGTAGTTTACAAGAGTAATTAACGATTGTTTTGCAGGACTATCATCTATTCCTTCTAAAAGTTTTAAAGCCTCTGCTTGAAATGCTTTCATCTTCTCTATAGTATATTGAATTCCCCCACTTTTATTGACGAAAGCAATTACTTCTTTCACTCGTTTCTTATCTGTATTGTGCTTTTTAACCGAATTTATCAACCACTTCCTTTCCTTTTTATCACAATTATTTAAAGCGTGAATAAGTGGAAGTGTCATCTTTTGTTCTTTAATGTCTATGCCTGTAGGTTTTCCAATTTTAGCATCGGTATAATCAAACAAATCATCTTTCATCTGAAAAGCCATTCCCAAAAGCTCGCCAAACCTATGGAAACGTTTTACCATTTCGTTATCTGCGCCAACTGACCTTGCTCCTGCAGCGGTACATGCAGCGATTAACGTAGCTGTTTTCTGACGGATAATATCGAAATAAACTTCTTCGGTAATATCTAATTTTCTTGCTTTTTCTATCTGCAACAATTCTCCTTCTGCCATTTCTTTTACAGCAGTAGAAACTATTTTAAGCAAATCGAAATCTTCATTATCAACCGACAACAATAATCCTTTCGACAATAGATAATCTCCTACCAAAACAGCAATTTTGTTTTTCCACAATGCATTTATCGAGAAAAAACCACGACGCATATTACTATCATCTACAACATCGTCGTGAACAAGAGTTGCCGTATGTAATAATTCTATCAAAGAAGCTGCTCTATAAGAACGTTCGGAAACTTCTCCTGATAAAACTTTTGCAGACAAGAAAACAAACATAGGTCGCATTTGCTTTCCTTTTCTGCGAATAATATAATGAGTAATTCTATCTAACAGAGGTACTGAAGAAGACATTGATTGCTTGAATTTACTTTCAAACAATCGCATTTCCACACTTATTGGTTCCTTAATTATCTCTACCGTCTTCATCTAATTAGTCTAATCTTATTTTTATCCACCAAATGTAAAACACATTTTAGTTTACCGAATACATCTTTAAGTTTCCTTTACCTTGATTTACGATAACAGGAAAATCTATCGCCTCATTGTTATTATAATCTGTAGGCTCTCCAACTATTTGCCCATAAATAGGGAATCCTTTCTGCAAATCTAAATCAGTATTGAAAAGGAATATCTTATTTATAGCCTTAGACCCAAACATAATATTACTTGTTTTTCCTATTTTAAATAATTGAGGTTTACAGAAATTTCCTCCCTCTACATCTGTCTCTCTATCTGTTTTACCATCACTCCATCTAAGTTCATTATTAGATAAAGATATTGTTTCCGAACCATCAACTTCGTAATATGTGTTTTTATCAAAACCATCAACATCTTCTACCTTAACAACTCCATTTAAGAATACTTTCAACAACTTCCCATCTTTGGTAAGCGTTACAAAACTAGATTCTTTCAGCGTCTTTCCTTCTGACACATAAAAATTATTACGTCCTAAGACATATTTTTGAGAAATATTGAATTTCTGATTTCCCCTTCTATCCAACACATAAATATTTCCGGAAGAAGTACTAACTACAAGATAATCTTTTCCCTTAACTCTAAAATGTTGAGGTGCTTTATCCACAGTTCCCGAAATTCCTTTGGCTACAAAACCTTTAACTACATTTCCTCTACCATCGTACATTATAAGATGACTACCCATAGGTACTAATAGCCTGTAATCTCTTATTTTAGAATAATCGAAAACACCGACTCCAGCAGTTGCTTTCCATCGTAGTTTTTTCGGATAACTCGCTACCTTATTACCATTCCTATCTATTAAATACAAATACTTCTCGGTATTAAACACCATCTGAAGTTTTTTGTTCTTATATAAATCTACCTGCTTAATACTACCTAAAATTTTAGAATCTAATTTCTTCTTCCACAAAATCTTACCAGAATTACTAATCAGATACAATACATTATTCTTATCCTGAACAGCTATTTCCTTCTCTTTTGTTTTATGATTATACAGAGTACTAATTTCTTCATACAACTCCGCATCAAAATCTAATTCCCACAAAGGTTTTACTTCACTCTCCTCTTCTACCGATTCTTTTAATAAAATATTAGTAAAAGCAATATCGTTATCATAACTAAACTGAATAGCCCCAGACCTATATTTAGATAAATCCTTAATATTATTAGTAATTACATCTTTCAAATTAGGAAAAACACCTACCAATGTTTCAGCAAAATCAGGATTTTTGAAATAAAACAGAATATTAGATTTAGAAGACAAATCAGACTTTATATTCTTGAAATGCTTGTAATTAGATAAGCTTCTACCGTCTAAATAGTCGCTTATTACATCTTTTACTATTTTCAAATCATCCGAAAACACTACCACATCATTAATTATAGCATAATACGGTTTATGAATTTTATCAAAGCCTTGTCCTAAGTAACTTTTAAGAACATCTTTTTTATTAAACCTTCTGATATCGTAACTCCTAAATTTAGTAACCGTTTTATCGCTAACCTTACTTAGAGCATCAATAGCTAGCGCTTCATCTTTACTTTTAATCAATACTAAATCGTTGTAATTTAAATTTGCCTTATCTGCTGCAACCGACACAAGAGAAAATTGATTATCAATCCACGAATCAAACAAGTCTCTCCTATGAATTTTGTATAACTTTTGAGCTGCATTAAATCTTTGAAATTTGCCATGATTTCTCAAATACTCAGAATAACTTCTATAATATTTAGGAAAACTCTCTATCCCATACGATACAGCAAAAGATGTAGAGGATGGCAGAAGTTCGTCAATTGTAATTTTACTTGCATTAAGATCTTTAAAAACACCCAAATAATGTCCTATTGAATCGTTTGTTGTTGTTATTCCACTTAAAAATACTTCGTTTTCATCTGGACTAACATCTAGCTCCATCCAACCTGAAAATTTAGATGTCCACGAAACAAAGTCTTTTTGAGTTGCCCAACTGTTAAGTAGATCCAATTTTGATATATCAATCAACAGATTAAAATCCTCCTTGGTATTTAAGGAATTATATAACGAATTAAAGTTCTCGTTATCCATAAGACTAATTCCAGATTCAAGTTGTCTAACAGAATTTTCAACTAGAATAATACTTTTACTAAACAAAAGAATCCCATCATATTTACTAACATAAATAGGTGACGACACCCCAGGAAATGAGAATTTATCTATATCTATATCGTCATATTGCTTCGTTGAAACCTTGTATTTACGTAAATCTGATATTGAATTAAAATCAATTTCATCTTCATACAAATAAACTAGGTAATCCAATGATTTCTTACCTGTTTTATGAATACTCAACAAAAACTTTTCATCGTCTATCGATATTTTATTCTTTTTTAAAAAATCGTTTAACGAATTAAGTTGTTCACTTATTAGATTTACCCCCTTATACTTTTCAATTACCTGCCATAAAGAATTTTCATTTAATTCTCCAAAAGCATTCCCCATTTCTTCAGCTTCAATAATCATGAAAGCACTTTTAGGCACAGCATTTATTCTATGTTCATTTCTATTAGTTACATTACTACACGATGCTAATACAAAAATGCTAATGATTGTTATAAATTTTAAAAATGTCTTCATTTATAAATAAATTGTTATTTGATTTTATTGAAACTAGACTAGGTCTTACAGTTACAATAATTTTGAATTAGTCTTTTCTTTTAAAAGGAAACAAATATACTTTTTATTGCCAATTATTCCTTTTTGTACTTCCTTAAATACAGTGTTGTACCAACTTTAGGTTGAGTACCAAACGGCAACCTATTTCGCTTATAGAGATATTCTAAACGTATTCCTTCTTTCTGAGATATAGAATACATTGTCTCTCCTTTCTTTACCTTATGATAGTTGTTTTTGCCATGACTTCGTTTTCTCTCTAGATAGAATATCTCTCCTTGGGCAAGCTTACTATCCCAATTCTTATCATTATACTCCAATAGCTTATCTTCTTTTATATCAAATTCAGTAGAAAGAGACTCATACGTATCGCCTTCTCTAACAATAATGTAATCCAATCTATTATTATGCCTTTTTACCTGATGAGGACCTGCAATAGCCATTATTTCATCCTGAGTAAACTCTTCGCCATTCATTACCATCTCATCAAAACGGTAAAGCTTATAATCCTCTATAATTTTAATTAATCTCTTTGGATATCGTCTATCTGTAGCATAGCCAGCCTTCTTTAAGCCGTGAGCCCAACTT
>CAZIYK010000143.1:0-5136 GCA_964543445.1 uncultured Flavobacteriales bacterium | reverse complement strand
ATCTACTCCAGGATAAAAGTTAATTTTATCGGCATAGGCTGAATTATTGTTTAACATGAAAGTAACAATTGTGCTAAATCCTTTGTATTTGTAGGCTTGCTCTATAGAAACCGAAGTATTGAAACGTGATGCTTCTTTATCGTAAAACCCTTCAGGATTGAACCATGCAGGAATCTCCTCCCCGGTATCTTCACCCAAAACATTACTAGCTATGTGTTCGTAACGCAAATCTAAACCAACTGTAGTTTTACCAAGTTTACTTGCAAATTTCATCTTTGAATTAGCTCCCACAACATTTGTAAGGTGATAATTGTGGTGCTCATACCACGATGGAGCTTCTTCGTTATTTCTAAATAATTCGAATCTATCGGAATGCATATCCCAATAAATATTAGAGTTTGTAGAAATTTTCCCGAACGATTGATAGTTTACACTTGCTAATGTAGATCTAGTAGCTTCGAACTGATTTGGATATTTTGCAGTATAAAAACTTTGAGCACCAAATTCTTTTTGAGCATAACTTAACTGATATTGCAAGAAAGAATTATTGAATAATTGCTTCCCGTTGTAGTAAGCTGATATTCTTTTGAAATCTGTATTGTCAGTGTATCCCGATGATCCATCGGTGTTTATTGCGAAAAAATGTTTCGATTTATCGAGAACTAAGTTTGACGATGCTCCAACATTGTATAAACCATAGCTCCCCATTACAGTTTTAATATTTGCTGTGTTTTCACTAGATGATTTTGTTATGATGTTGATAACTCCACTGTAGGCATTTGCCCCGTAGCTCAACGATCCTGCACCGTTGAGAATTTCAACACGCTCAATCTGATCAAATGAAATTGGTAAATCTAAATTGTGATGACCTGTCTGTGGATTGGTAATATTTATGCCATTTAGCATAATTAATACTTGGTCGAAAGTTCCTCCTCTAATGGAAATGTCGGCTTGGACATCGTTGTTTCCTCTTTGTCGGAGGTCGAGTTGCGAAATGTTGTTAAGAATGTCTTGCACCGTTTCTATTGGCGCAAATTTCAGTTCCCGACTACTTACAACACTGACAACTCTAGAAGGTACTTCGAAAACTTGAAGCTCTTGTGGCTCCACCAATTCTATTTCATCCAACTCATAGTCAGATTTAGAATTGTTAGTTTTCTCTTCTTGAGCAACAGCATTGGCAGGCAAGAACGTAGCCGAAATAACCACAGCTAATCCCGAAATATGTAAAACTTTATTCAAACTATTGAATACAGCATACGATTTTCGAGTCCAACGGTTAAAAAAGCTAACAGTTTTACTTGTGAATACTTGTTGCATTATTAATAATAAATTTAATTTGTACACGAGAATTTATCTCTCATCTGTCGCAAATATAGTATTTAATAACAATTAGTCAATCTTATGAAAATTAATATAGCCAGCAGTAATCAATTGGATCAGATTTATTCTCTTACTCAAGATTGTGTTGAAGACATGTTATCTAAAGGTGTTTTCCAATGGAATGAATCTTATCCATCAAAGGATATATTAGCTGAAGATATTGATAGAGGCGAATTGTTTTGTTTACAAGCAGAAGAGGAGATTATAGGAATAGTTGTTGTTTCTGATATTGAAGATCCCGAATATCAAGGTGTAGATTGGTTGACTCCTCAGGGAAATAGTGCTTACGTTCATCGTCTTGCTGTGCATCCCAAACATCAATACAAAGGATATGCAAAACAATTGATGGATTTTGCTGAAGGATATGCTGAATCTATGGGATATTTAAGTGTAAGGTTAGATACGTTTAGTAAAAATGAAAGAAATAACAAGTTTTACAGAAATAGAGGATATAAACAACTTGGCGATATATATATTGAAGATCAAAGTGAACATCCTTTCCATTGCTATGAGCTTGTTTTTTAGATTAGTGTTCTCAATTTTATCATCAGAAAGTAATAGGAGTACTTAGCTGAAAAATATACTAACTTTACGACATGAAAAAATCAAAAGTAATTTTATTCCTAGCCATTGTAGTTGGTGTGTTTTTATACCCTTACCATGGTGCCTCTCCCATAAAATATGTAGATAGAGTTAGTGGAGATATCAAAATTGAAAAAGTTCCCGGTGAGTTTTGGCTAAATTGGCTGTACAATAATCCTATTGGCGAATTATCGTTAGAGGGATTTGTGAAACGTAAAGCTCTTTCAGAATGGTATGGCGACAAAATGGACAGTCCTGAGTCTGCCGACAAAATTCATGATTTTGTAGAAACATACGGAATAGATTTGAGCGAAGCCCAAAAGCAAAATTTTACTTCTTTCAACGATTTTTTCTACAGAAAACTTAAAGCTGATGCTCGTAAAATTGACATGGATTCAACTGTATTGGTATCTCCTGCCGATGGAAAAGTATTTGCTTTTAAGGATATTTCTAACCAAGATTTTATAGTGAAAGGTTATAAATTCAACCTAAAAGAATATTTGCAAGATGATGTTCTAGCCAAAAAGTTTGAAGGAGGAAGTTTGATAATTGTAAGGCTTTGTCCTACCGATTATCACCGCTTGCATTTTCCTTTTGATGGAATAATTAAACAAGAGAATAAGAAAATAGAAGGAGATTTATATTCGGTTTCTCCAATAGCCATAAAACATAAAGTAGAGTTGTTTTGTTTGAACAAACGAGAGTACACCTTGCTGAATAGTGATGTTTTTGGAGATGTTGTTTATTCTGAAGTAGGAGCAACCATGGTAGGCTCGATTATTCAAACTCACACAGGCAAAACTTTCAAAAAAGCAGATGAAAAAGGATATTTCAAATTTGGAGGTTCTACTGTAGTTCTAATATTTGAGAAAGGTAAACTCAATATAGATAAAGATTTACTCGAAAACACCAAAAACGGAATGGAAACTGCTGTTCTGATGGGTATGCGATTAGGACAAAATAAATAAGCTAACCACTAAGAGCACGAAGAGAGGCACTAAGAACCACTAAGGATTATTTTACTTTGTGATTCTTAGTGCTTTGCTTTGTGTAACTTTGTGGTTCAATAAATTACACTAAGTCAATGTCAAAAATATCCCTAAAGGAAATAAACAAACTAGCAATACCCGCAATAATGGCAGGGATTGCCGAACCTCTTATCTCTCTAAGTGATATTGCGATAGTTGGAAATATACCCGAACATTCAACAGAAGTGTTGGCAGCCGTAGGTATAGCAGGTTCATTTATTTCGGCATTAATTTGGGTTTTGGCACAAACTAAAACAGCAATTTCGTCGATAGTTTCGCAATACCTTGGAGCAGGAAAACTCAAAGAAGTTAAAACACTTGTTCCGCAAACTATTTACATGAATTTGTTTTTGAGTTTTGCAGTTTACTATATCACATCAATTTTTGCAACAGAGATTTTCAGGTTTTACAATGCCGATGGTTTGGTTTTAGACTATGCAGTTTCTTATTTCAAAATAAGAGCATTCGGGTTTCCATTTACATTGGTTACATTTTCGTTATTTGGAGTTTTCAGAGGTTTGCAAAATACAATTTGGGCAATGTACATCAGTATTTTTGGAGGAATTGTTAATGTAATCCTCGATTTTGCTTTGATCTTTGGATTTGCAAATATTCCTGCAATGGGGATAGAAGGTGCAGCCTATGCGAGTTTAATTTCTCAATTTCTGATGATGGTAATTAGTATTTGGCTATATCTGAGAAAAACAGATTTTAATTTTAATATTGGTAAAGCTTTTCATCCTGAATTGAGCAATTTAACAAAGATGAGTTTGAACTTATTTGTGAGAACAGCTGCCCTTAACTACGCCATTTACTTAGCAAATAAATATGCTACGGGCTACGGAAGCGAATATATCGCTGCTCAAACTATAGCCATGAATATTTGGTTATTTACGTCTTTCTTTATCGATGGATATGCAAACGCAGGGAATGCAATTTCAGGAAAGCTATTAGGTGCAAAAGACTACAAAAAACTATGGAAGTTGGGTATAGACCTTAGCAAGTACAGTATTTTTATAGCTGTGCTTTTGGGTATCGCTTTCACGATAGCATATTATCCTATTGGTAGAATTTTTACTTCAGAAAAAGCAGTTTTAGATATTTTCTACAATGTATTTTGGATGGTGATTATTATTCAACCTATAAATGCTTTGGCTTTTACTTTTGATGGAATATTCAAAGGACTTGGCGAAGCAAAATATCTTAGAAACGTTTTGCTTGTGGCAACTTTTGTTGGTTTTGCTCCAACAATTTTCATTGCTGATTATTTTGGATTAAAACTTCACGGTATATGGCTAGCATTCATTGTTTGGATGATGATACGCTCTTGGAGTTTAGTTTTTAAGTTTAGATTAAAATATTTGTAATATATTTACTTAAAAAGTAATAGTGTTCAACCTAAAACTAAGCTTATGAAACTATCTAGACTATTAATTTTAACAGTTCTCCTATTTGGATTTTATACCGCAAATGCACAATATAGCGAACCTGAAAAGAAAGAAGATGTAAAGAGTGCTGAGAAAGAAGTTTCTATAAAAGACAAATTACATTTTGGAGGTACATTAGGATTGCAATTTGGTAGCTATACTTCTGTTTATATCGCTCCAATAGTATTTTACGATGTAGCAAAAAACTTGATGGTAGGAGCGGGGTTCAATTACATCTATCAGAAATATGAATGGAATAATATAGAATACAAATCGTCAGTTTATGGACCAAAACTTGCAGCGATTTTCAAGCCATTTAAGCAACTTATTCTTAGTTCGGAATTCGAATATAATTACTACAACATGAGTAACGATTATTCTGGAACACCTATTGAGCCTTATTGGCATCCAACATTATACTTTGGTTTGGGATATGGTGTGCCAATGGGAAAACGAGGTGGAATGTACTTCTCTATGAGTTACGATGTTCTTTGGGATTCTTCTAAGAGTTATTATTCAACTGCTTGGCGACCTACAATTGGAGCTTATTTCTAGTATTAATCTTCCAAAATATTCTGAACTCTACCAACTTCGCCAGAATCTAGCATAACTTTAATTCCATGAGGGTGGAATTTAGAGTTTGTTAGTATTCTGCGAACACAACCTTCGGTTAGTTCTCCTGTGCGTTGATGTTGTTTTTGTACAACTTCAACCCA
>CAZIYK010000142.1:1380-5185 GCA_964543445.1 uncultured Flavobacteriales bacterium | reverse complement strand
TTAAGCTACCCCAGCAGCTTTATCTTTTCTGTCGTAATATTTTCCGTAGATCACAAGTGAAATTGCTGATATTGTAGCAATAGCCACAAAGTAATACCAAATGTAATGTGCATGAGCTGATGCTTCTTGCCACTCGGCTGTTCTTCCTCCAAACAAACGTGGATCAGGACAATATTTTCCAAGTAACCAACCCGAAAGTCCAAAACCTAAGATAGATGAGAAAAATGAGTGTAGGTGACTAAATCCAAGGTAAAGTCCCTCCTCGCCTTTTGGAGCTTGAAAAGAGAAATACTCTAAGAATCTAGGAGAAATAAAAGACTCGGCAATCCCTTGAAAAACAATACCCACTATCATCATAAATGCAACTGGGTGCATAGTGAAAAATCCAAGATTAATAGAATCGCCATCAATCATATTTCCAGCTGCCATCAACAAAGCAGAAAAAGGCATTATAAACATTCCTATAGTCATAGATTGCAAAGCAGTTCGTCCTTTCATCAAACTAGTTACTATTCCTACCGTAAGCACCACTACTAAAGGATTAACGTTAGCATACCACGATGGAGATGCTCCTTCGCCAGCCAAACGCAACACATATTTTGGCATTGTTGCATAAAGTTGATGCTGTACCATCCAAAATCCTGAAACTATCAAAATCAAAACGATAAGACGAGCATTTGTTAGTACTTTAACCAACGCAGTTACAATTTCTCCAATTGATTTTCCTTCTCCTTCTTTCTTCGCACTTTTATAGAATAAAAGAATCAGTACAAAAGCTATGAACGTCATTCCTGCAGAGAAATAGTTAAGATTTATTAATCCTAAATCTCCCATAGATTCACGTAATGGTTTTACTAATGTTTTACCCGAAAAGGCACCAAAATTAACCATCATATAAAAAATACTGAATCCTTTTGCTCTGTTTTCATCTGTTGTTTCCTTAGCTACAGTACCAGTTATAACAGATTTTATAAACGATCCTCCAAACATTATTATCATCATCACAGGAACGATTGTCCATTTTACCGATGATGTTTCTACTCCCGATAATGTTACTTGACGACCATAAGTTGCAAGTCCTGCATTTTCCATCAAAGCAGGCAATATAGCCATACCCGAATATCCAATCGTCAATAATGCAAAAGCCACCAATAGGGCATTTTTAAATCCAATTTTATCGGCATAAGCACCTGTAAAAGTTGGCAACAAATACAAACCTCCTGAGAATAATCCTGAAATCATTCCTGCTTCCATATCAGAAAAGCCATAAATCCTAGAAAGATATAGTGTTATTACAATGAACACTCCATAATATGCAGCCCTCTCAAGCAACTCTACTGAGTTTGCTATCCAAAAAGCCTTACTAAATTTTACTTTTTTAGTTGTTCCCATGTTTTTAATTACTGTTTGAAAATTTTAAGCGCCAAATATAAATTAAATGTTGTTTTATGAAACTAAAAAGACAAATAAAAGCTATATTACGTGGTTAAATCATAAAAAAGCCATAAGATTGGCATCGTAATTGTAATTAGCATCGCTATACAGTATCTTTACATTGACTAAATAGCATATAAAAAACAGTAATAGAATTGGGCTAATTCCGTTACATAACAATTCATACAACTAGAAAACATGGGAATATTTGACTTTTTCAAAAAGAAAAAAGAAGAACCAAAGTTATCGTCAGAGCTAACATTGAAAGATTTACAAAAAGGAGATTATGTAGATTATTTTATGAAAAGTTGGAAGGTAGAAGGTGTAACTGAATACGATTGGGGAAACAATATATTTTCTCGTGAATTTAAGTTAAATGCAGGCGACGAAATTATTTACGTAGAAATAGATGAGGAAGAAGACGAAACTGTAGCTATTTCTCGCGATGAAAAAATGTCTAAAATCCAAAAAGGACTGAAACAATACATTATAGAAAACGACGGACCTCCAAAAGAAATAGAATACAAGGGAACTAAATATTACTTCTCTGAAGAAAATCTTGGTGAATGTTACGAAGTAGGTAGCGATGATGTTAGCCAGTTGGTAAATTGGACTTTTAACGATGAAGACGAGGAAAATTTCATTTCTATAGACCGATGGGACGAAACCGACATTGAAGCATCAGTAGGAGAATACGCCAAAATCATAGAATTTTCAAATATCATAAGATCATAAATTATTGAATTATGAAAAAATTACTCATAATATTTATTGCTGCTATAACTCTTCAATCCTGTAGCAGTGGGTACAAGAAAAACCCTGTTGACGAACTTATTGTTCAGATGAGCGATGTAAAACCATTTTCAATTATCCTCGAAGATATGGATGTTGAAGGTTCTTTCTCGCATACTTATCTTCACAAATACAAAATCATCACCGAAGATGCCGATGGTATTCCTCAATCGAGAGTTACCGATTGGAAAGAAGTTTCCGAAGAGTTTTTCAGAAAGAATGAAAACAATCTAGGAATGGAAATTGCTTCTAAAAACTCTGATGGTGTATTGTCTAAAACTGCAGCACCTCCAGGATATGGAAACTATGTTGGTAATCCTAAATACGGACATTGGGAAACAGGAAGTAATGGCGAAAGCTTTTGGTCGTTCTACGGAAAATATATGATGATGAGTACCATGTTCGACCTTATGCGTAGACCTTATTACCGAAGTGATTATTCTCATTACCGAAACGGAGGATACCATGGAAACAGACCATATTACGGAGCAAAAACATCTGACGGTAGCTACAGATACGGAACAAATAGTAAATATACCAAACAGACTAAGCCTAGTTTTTTCCAACGCAAAGCAAGCAAGCGTGGATGGAGTTCATCAAGCAGTAGAAGCAGCAGCTCTCGTGCTACAAGAAGTCGCACTAGCAGTTCAAGATCGAGAAGTGGTGGATTTGGGAAATAACAGTAATACTAAAAAAGAAAAATCATGTTCGGAAATATAACTCAAACAGTGGACGAATTATTAGTATCAATGCTATATCTGATTCTCGGATTTGCATTGTTCTATGTAGGTAAATTTGTTTTTCAACGTGCAAACAAAGGGATTGATGTAAATTATGAATTGGTAGAAAAGGACAATCTTGCATTTGCTTTAACCAATGTTGGCTATTACATCGGTTTGCTTCTAGCAATTGGTGGAGCAATGAGCAACGAACTTTTTGGAACTCATATTTGGCACAACCTACTTGACGTTTGGATAATGGGAATGTTAGCCATTATTTTACTTAACGTATCAGCCATTATCAACGATAAATTGATCCTGAGAAAATTTAGTACTCGTAAAGAAATTATTGATGATCAAAATTCTGGTACAGGAGTAATTGAAGCTGCCAACTACATAGCCACAGGTTTAATACTGAATGGAGTTTTACGCGAAAACTCTGATGCTTACTACGAAATAGTTATACTTTTTGTGATTGCACAGGTAGCAATGATTTTGGTTTCATTGGTATATAATGCAATTACACCTTACGATGTACACGAACACATAGAAAAAGATAATGTAGCCGTAGGAATTGGTTTTGCAGGTGCCATGATAGCCATTGCAAACCTTATAGCTTACGGAGTTTCATTAGAAAGTAATACATGGATTGAAGTTGGAGAAATTCTGATTTTAGAAACAGGAATAGGATTGCTTATTCTACCAATAGTTAGATTTGTAACTGACAAAATCTTACTTCCAGGACAAAACCTTACAGACGAAATTGTAAATCAAGAGAAACCAAACATAGGAGCAGCCATTATCGAAGCTTTCGCTTACATTGGTGGAAGTGCATTGATTATTTGGTCTTTTAGTTAAAA
>CAZIYK010000142.1:0-1280 GCA_964543445.1 uncultured Flavobacteriales bacterium | reverse complement strand
ACCAAACAACACCCGTCAACAAATCAATCATACGTACTCAAAATTGCGTTATTCCTAACAGGTATTTCGGGGATAGTTGCCGAGTATGTCCTTTCTACATTAGCATCTTATTTTCTAGGAAACTCGATTGTTCAGTGGACAATGATTTTATCTACAATGTTGTTCTCTATGGGACTTGGAAGCAGACTGAGTAGAAACCTAAAAACTCACCTTGTTGAAAAACTAATCGTAATAGAATTTTCTCTTTCAATTTTCACATCTCTATCAGCATTGGGAGTTTACACAATCTCTGCTTTTACCGATTACACTGGAGGATTTATCTACCTTATGTCTGTAATTATTGGAGTTCTTATAGGATTGGAAATACCTTTAGTTACACGTATCAACGAGCAATACGAACCACTTAGGGTGAATATAGCTTCGGTTATGGAGAAAGATTATTACGGAAGTTTGGTAGGAGGTGTTTTCTTCGCATTCATTGGATTACCTCTACTCGGAATTAGTTACACTCCATTTGTTTTGGGTGTTACCAATTTTGTTGTGGCTATTTGGCTTTTCTATAAAATGAATCAGAATATTGAGCTTTATAAAAAAGGGCTACTTCAGATTTTTGGAATTTCCGTTTCAGTGGTTTTAGTTTTAGGATTTATTTATACTGATGCAATAATTCTGTTTGGCGAACAACGAAAATACAAGGACAGGATAGTTTACGAACAACAATCTAAATATCAGAAAATAACCATAACTCAGTGGAAAAACGATTATTGGCTTTACATAAACGGAAACGAACAACTTAGTACTTTTGATGAATTTCTTTATCACGAGCCACTTGTACATCCAATTATGAGCATGGTCAAAGAACACAAAAACATATTGATTCTAGGTGGTGGAGATGGTTTTGCAGTAAGAGAAATACTGAAATACAAAGATGTTGAAACCATAACTATGGTTGACCTTGATCCTGCCATGACCGATCTTGGGATGAACAACAAGATTATGCGTAAATTCAACAAAGATTCTATGCATTCCGACAAATTGACAATTCACAACGAAGATGCGTTTAATTATCTAGAAAACACTGATAAGTATTTCGATGTGATTATTATTGATTTTCCCGATCCTAAGTCTGTGGAGTTAAACAAACTTTATACAAAGCAATTTTACCAAATGGCCAAGATTCATCTCCGACCAAATGGAATGATGATAACACAAGCTGGAAGTCCATACTACGCAACAGAAGCGTTTAATTGCATCAACAAAACCATGCAGTCGGCAGGACT
>CAZIYK010000141.1:0-5214 GCA_964543445.1 uncultured Flavobacteriales bacterium | reverse complement strand
AAAGGACATATCATTAAGGCAAAACACAATGATAGCAAAAGCCGTTACGATTTTGAATACACTGATAAGGAAGGATACAAAACAACAATACAAGGATTGTCTCGTTCATTCAAGAAAGAGTATTGGAACTATGCTAAATTAATTTCAGGTGTATTGCGTCACGAAATGCCAATTACACAAGTAATTAACCTAATCAACAATCTAAACCTTAATGACGATTACATCAACACATGGAAAAATGGTGTAGCTCGTTCTCTTAAGAAATATGTTGCTGATGGTGATGCAATTGGAGATAAAAAATGTCCATCTTGTGGCGATCCTGAAGGATTAGTTTTCGAAGAAGGATGTTTGAAATGTAAATCATGTGGTTACTCAAAATGTAGCTAAACACATTAACAGAATATTTAAAGCAGAAATCGTAATTGGTTTCTGCTTTTTTTATGAAAATATGGTTCGTATCCCCCCATTAAAAAACACAACTAAAACTAATAGAACAGCGCAAAATTCTATATCTATTGTAGATACAAACACATAAGTTATGATATCATCATTTATTATTAAAAAACATCATATATATTACTCGCAAGTGTACTTTATTGAGTATTTTTATACATTAAATAAGTAAGCATCAAATAAATATATCACATATGAAAATACCATCAGACCCAAAGGAAATTAAAATTATAAAAGACGATCCATGGTTAGAACCATTTCAAGAAAGCATTCACAACAGAATGTTATGGGCCAATCAACATTTAGATTTTATAAAAGATAATTACGGTAGTCTCAAGAAATTTGCTCGTGCTCATGAGTATTTAGGACTTAACTACGATGCAAAAAAGAAAGGTTGGTGGTACAGAGAGTGGGCTCCAAATGCTGAAAGGCTGAGTATCGTTGGTGATTTCAACAATTGGGATACGGAAGCAAACATTCTAGAAAGACTAGATTACGGTATTTGGGAAACATTTTTACCAGATGAAGAATACGGAGATAAAATTCAGAATTATTCTTTAGTAAAAGTTCATATCATTGCTGATAATGGAGCTCATAATAGAATTCCTGCTTACATAAAAAGAGTAGTTCAAGATCCTACAGATCATAGTTTCTGTGGTCAATTTGTTACAAAATCAGAATTTAATTGGACTGATTCCGATTTCAAAACTCCAAGCAAACAAGCTCCTTTAATCTACGAATGTCATATTGGTATGGCTACCGAAGAAGGAAGAGTTGGTACTTATACAGAATTTAAAGAAGAAGTTCTTCCTAGAATCAAAAAACTAGGATACAACACTATACAAATGATGGCTATTCAAGAGCATCCATATTATGGTTCTTTTGGATACCACGTTTCCAATTTCTTTGCTCCTACATCTCGTTTCGGAACACCAGATGAGTTAAGAGATTTAATAAATGAGGCTCACAATCTTGGCTTATCAGTAATAATGGATGTGGTTCACTCACATTCTGTTAAAAACTTTGGCGAAGGATTGCACGAGTTTGACGGATCAAATGATTGTTATTTTATATCAGGACCTGAAGGTTGGCATCCTGATTGGGATTCTCGTTTGTTTGATTATTCTAGTGTTGACGTAGAAAGATTCCTTTTATCAAACCTAACATATTGGCTAGAAGAATTCCATTTCGATGGATTCCGCTTCGATGGAGTAACATCTATGCTATACCATCACCATGGTAATAGAGCATTTGGTAGCTACGATAGTTATTTTGGAAATGAAGTAAACAACTCTGCTGTATTGTATCTGCAAATGGCAAATACACTAATCCACAGCATTAAAAGAAATGCTTTAAGCATAGCTGAGGATATGAGTGGAATGCCAGGTTCTTGTAGAAAAGTAGAAGATGGAGGAATAGGTTTCGATTATCGCTTGGCAATGGGTATTCCAGATTATTGGATAAAACTATTGAAAGAAAAACAAGATGAGGATTGGAGTGTTGCAGATATTTGGTGGCAACTAATAAACCGTAGAGCAAAAGAAAAAACTATTGCTTACGCTGAGAGTCACGACCAAGCTTTGGTTGGAGATAAAACTCTTGCATTCCGATTAATGGATAAAGAAATGTACACTGAAATGAGTGTTTTCTCTCAAAGTCTAATTATCGACAGAGGAATAGCTCTACACAAACTAATACGTTTCATAACTATTACACTTGGTGGCGAAGGATATCTTAACTTTATGGGTAACGAATTCGGTCATCCTGAGTGGATAGATTTCCCAAGAGAAGGAAACAATTGGAGTTATCACTATGCTAGACGCCAGTGGAGCCTAGCAGAAAGAAACGATCTTAAGTATAAATACTTAAACGATTTCGATAGAGAGATGATTAAACTTGTTGATGAAAATAGAATTTTATCAGCAAAGAAAACAGAAAAGTTCAATGAAGATGAAGTAAACAATGTACTTGTTTTCCAAAAAGGAAACTTATTGTTTGTATTCAACTTCCACCCAGTAAATTCTATTGAAGACTACAAATTCTTCGTACCTAAAGCAGGAAAATATCAAGTTATATTCTCTTCAGACGATGAAGAATTCGGAGGATTCCAAAGAGTTGACAAAGAATATATTTACAAAACACAAAAATTAGACGGAGTTAATAAACTGAGAATTTTCATTCCTAATAGAACTGCTTTCGTAATGAAAAAGCTTTAATCTATTATAGATTTTCAATACAAAACAAATCAAAGGCAAGCACAATCTTTTCTAGGTAGTGCTTCCTTTGTTTTTATAGAAAAAGAAATCAATCAAGAATAGAAACTGTATTTCTCTTACAGTTTACAGATACTTTATTTAGTATCTTATATTTTGATTATTCTTTTTATTAATTTCGCAACCACAAACAAAGAATAAACAGAACAACAAGAATGGCTCAAGTAGAATTAAAAATGCCAAAAATGGGCGAAAGTGTTGCTGAGGCAACAGTAATTAATTGGCTCAAAGAAGTTGGTGACAAAGTAGAAACTGACGAAGCAGTAGTAGAAATTGCTACCGATAAAGTAGATTCAGAAATTCCATCGGAAGTAGATGGTGTTTTAGTAAAAAAACTTTTCGATGTTAACGAGGTTGTACAAGTAGGACAAGCAATTGCAATTATTGAAACCGATGCTGAAGTAGAAAGCAACGATCTTATTCTAGATGATGATACCATAGAAGCATCAGCAGAAATTACAGACTCATTAATTTCTAAAGCAAAAGAAGCTATATCTACGCCTAATGACTCTGACAATTTCTATTCTCCATTAGTAAAAAGTATTGCTAAAGAAGAAGGAATTTCTTTCGACGAACTAGACAAAATTAATGGTACAGGAAAAGATGGTAGAGTTACTAAGGCTGATATTATTGCTTATCTGAAACGTAGAAACGAACCTACTAAGGAAACAATTCAAGAGCCTACAAAACAGACTCAACAACCTACACAAGCTACAGCTCCAAAAATCATAGAAGCTCCTGCAGTTACATGGTCTGATGAAGATGAGGTTATAGAAATGGACAGAATGCGTAAGATTATCGCAAACCACATGGTTATGTCTAAGCAAGTATCGCCACACGTAACTTCATTTGTAGAAGTAGATGTTACAAAATTGGTAATGTGGAGAAACAAAGTTAAAAATGCATTCTTAGAAAAGAACGGCGAAAAAATAACCTTCACTCCTATTTTTGTAGAAGCAGTTGCTAAAGCAATTAAGGACTATCCTATGATAAATATTTCTGTTGATGGCGATAAAATCATCAAAAGAGGAAATATAAATATCGGTATGGCTACAGCTTTACCAAGTGGAAATTTAATTGTCCCTGTTATTAAAAATGCAGATCAGAAAAACCTACTTGGCTTAGCAAAGGATGTAAATGGTTTGGCTAATAAAGCACGTACAAACAAGCTTTCTCCAGACGATATTGCAGGTGGTACATACACAATTTCAAACGTGGGTAATTTCGGAAACATTACAGGTACACCTATTATCAATCAACCACAAGTTGGTATTTTGGCTTTTGGTGTTATCAGCAAAGTTCCTGCAGTTGTAGAAACTCCTGAAGGTGATGTTATTGCTATCCGTCATAAAATGATTTTAGCTCATGCCTACGATCACCGTGTAGTTGATGGTGCATTGGGTGGAATGTTTGTAAAACGAGTAGCAGAATACCTAGAAGCATTCGATATTAATAGAGAATTCTAGATTTTTTTCTAGGCTAGTTTAACGGGCTATACGTTATAGTTTCGCGAAATAAACAATTTCAGTAAAACAAAAAAAGAGCTTCCTTTGGTCGCTCTTTTTTGTTAACTATCTCTAATGTTTATTTTCGCAAAAGCTGCCACTTCTATCCCTACTAGAAACCATCGTTTTAGTAGAAAATTATAGATTAAGCATCAAGTTTTACAGCTGCATGAATCTGTCTTTGGCATTCTTTTACAACCTCTTCTTCCGACTCATAATCTTTTGGTTCTATATCCTTCAATCTCTCAAAAGTTATAGTCATTCCAAATGGGAAAGGGAAACCTTGCAAACGCCACGTTCCAGAAATTGCAACAGGAATTACCAATGCTGATGGAGCCTTCTTTATCAATGCTGAAACACCACCTGCTTTAAAATTTCTAAGCAACGAACCCTCGTGTTTTCTAGTGCCTTCAGGAAAAATAACCGTAGTAGATTTATTGTCCTCTATGTGTTTTGCCAATCTCAAAATTTCAGAAATTGATTGTCGTCTATCCTTTCTATTTATCAATGCCGATGATGATTTTCTAAGATTGTAAGAAATACTAGGTATGTTTTTTCCTAACTCAGCTTTAGAAACAAACGACACATCAAATCTTCGTAAAATCCAATTAAGGTTAGTAATATCGTGTACGTGATGATGATTTGCTACAATTATCAAAGGTCGTCCTTCTGGTATATTCTCGAAATTTATAAATCGTTGATTTACTCCTGCCAAATACAGCGATTTTGTCAAGAAAAACAACATCCAATTCACCACTTCCTTTTGCCATTTTCTTCCACCAAGTGTGTAAGCTATCACCTGCAAGGGATGGAATACTAGTAAAGCAAGTATGAAAATCACGATATGAATCGGAGTAAAAATATAACCTAGTAACTTCTGCATTGTTTAGTTTTTATAAATATGATTTCAAATGTAGTACACAAATATATTATTGTTGCTTATAAAACTCAATAACTTTTGCTAATTCTTCTTCTTTTTGAGT
>CAZIYK010000140.1:0-5223 GCA_964543445.1 uncultured Flavobacteriales bacterium | reverse complement strand
ATTTTTGTACCAACTTCACGAATACATATCAGCCACCTTTTTAATTTTTACAAACAAACTATTTAAAAGCCACTTTCAATTTTTATATTTGCTTGTAATCACAACACATATTTACATAAATGCAACAAAACCCATTAAGTACACCAATAGAATACCTTAACGGCGTAGGACCTCAACGTGGCGACATGCTTAAGAAAGAGTTAAGGCTTTTTACTTTTGGCGACTTACTGCATTTATTTCCTAATCGCTATATCGACAAAACAAAATACTTCAAAATAAATGAGGTTAGTCCTAATTCTAGCGAAGTACAAATAGTTGGTCGTTTAGTTGGATTGCAAGATGTGAAACAAAAACGTGGAAGCCGATTAGTCGGAACTTTTGTTGACGATACAGGTCAGATTGATTTAGTATGGTTTAGAGCTACTACGTGGCTAAAAAAGAGTCTGAAGATAAATCAGATTTATGTGGTTTTTGGTAAAGTTACCAAGTTTGGAACTACGCTAAATATGGCTCATCCCGAAATGGAACTTCTCGAAGATCACAAACGAAGTCTGCGAACAGCTATGCAAGCTGTTTACCCTTCTACCGAGAAATTATCGAAAGCTAATTTTACTTCTCGTACAATGAGTAGGATAATGCAAGCTTTGTTCCACAAGTTAGGTTCGGGTAGATTTAGAGAAACTCTTTCGCAAAAAATAATTGACCATTACAAGTTAATATCTAAAAACGACGCTCTTTTTAACATTCACTTTCCTGTAAGTCAGGAATTATTATCAAAAGCTCAATTCAGATTAAAATTTGAGGAACTTTTTTACATACAAGTAGAATTAATATCGAAAAAGCTCATCAGAAAAAACAAACTTAAAAGTTATGTTTTCAAAAATGTTGGCAAAAACTTCAACGATTTCTACAACAATCACCTACCCTTTTCGCTAACTGGTGCTCAAAAAAGAGTTTTAAAGGAAATACGCCAAGACACTTTGCGTGGCGAACACATGAACAGATTGGTACAAGGCGATGTTGGAAGTGGAAAAACCATTGTTGCTTTTATGAGTATGCTTATCGCCATAGACAACGGCTTTCAGGCTACACTTATGGCACCAACCGAGATACTTGCGACACAGCATCACGAAGGAATTTCGGAACTAGTAGCAAAAATGGATTTGCGAGTGGAACTTCTTACAGGTTCTACAAAAACAGCAAAAAGAAGAGAAATTCACGAGGCTTTAGCTTCTGGCGAAATAGATATTCTCATAGGTACTCACGCTCTAATTGAAGATAAAGTTGTTTACAAAAATTTAGGATTAGCTATAATAGACGAACAACACAGATTTGGTGTTGCTCAGCGAGCAAAACTTTGGAAAAAGAATACTCTTGCTCCACATGTTTTGGTAATGACAGCCACTCCTATTCCACGTACTTTGGCAATGAGTTTGTATGGCGATTTGGATATTTCGGTAATCGATGAACTTCCACCAGGACGTAAACCCATTAAAACTCTACACAGATATGACTCCAATAGATTGAGAGTTTTTAAATTCATGAAAGATGAGATTGCCAAAGGGCGTCAGGTATATGTGGTTTATCCATTGATTGAAGGTTCAGAAAAAATGGACTATAAAGATTTAACAGACGGTTTTGAAAGTATTGAAAGATATTTTCCAAAACCTCAATATCAAATCAGTATGGTACATGGAAAAATGAAACCTGCCGACAAAGAATACGAAATGAATAGGTTTGCAAAAGGCGAAACTCAAATTATGGTTGCCACAACTGTAATTGAGGTTGGAGTAAATGTACCAAACGCATCGGTTATGATAATTGAAAGTGCCGAACGTTTTGGACTTTCGCAATTACATCAACTTCGTGGGCGTGTTGGACGTGGAGCTGAGCAATCTTACTGCATTCTTATGTCCGGCGTAAAACTTTCCAACGATTCTAAAGTTAGATTAGAAACTATGGTTAGAACCAACGATGGTTTTGAAATTGCCGATGTTGATTTAAAATTACGCGGACCAGGTGACATTATGGGCACTCAACAAAGTGGAGTTCTAGATATGAAAATTGCCGACATTGTAAAAGACAGCAACATACTTACACTTGCTCGCGAAATGGCTTTAGAAATACTTAACGACGATCCACTACTCCAAAAACCAGAGAATAGACCAATCTGGGAAACCTATCAGAATATCTCGAAAAACAAAACCATGTGGGGCAATATTAGTTAATTCCTCTTTACAAAAAATCAGTTTTTGCTCCTTCATTTATTAGCGAAAACTATCAAACATCTAAAAAAGAGAATTATACTGAATATTTATTTAGCTTTGCATGGCAAAAAATAGCTAAGCATTATGATTGAAAGAATAAGTGTAGAGGAATATTTAAAAATTCGAAATGAAATACCAATTGTAGATGTAAGATCACCTGCCGAATTCGAAAAAGGACATATTCCGGGTGCATTTAGCTTGCCTTTATTCAATAACGAAGAACGTGCTATTGTAGGAACAATTTATAAGCAACAATCAAAAGAAGCTGCCATAAAAAAAGGTTATGTTTTTGTAAATCCTAAATTAGACTGGTACATATCAGAGGCAAAAAAAGTAGCTCCAAATAAAATTATTGCTGTTCATTGTTGGAGAGGTGGAATGCGTAGTGGTTCCATGGCTCAACATTTTAGCGATAATGGATTTGAAAAAGTTTATGTTGTCGAAGGCGGATATAAAGCTTTCAGAAATTTCACATTTTCATTTTTCGAACAGGATTTCAAATTCATTGTTTTAGGAGGATATACAGGTAGTGGAAAAACTGAAATCCTTCAAGAAATTGCAAAGACCGAAGAGCAAGTAATAGACTTAGAAGGATTAGCTCATCACAAAGGTTCTGCTTTTGGAGGTATTGGTCAAGGAGAGCAACCTTCTGTAGAACATTTTCAGAACACCTTATTCATGGAGATGTATCAGATGGATTTATCGAAAAACATTTGGCTAGAAGACGAAAGTTTTAACATTGGTAGAGTTGTTATCCCTAGACCTATGTTTGATCAAATGAGAGCTCAAAGAGTTTATTTTCTAGATATCCCTCGCAAAGAAAGAGCTCGTTTTTTGCTTACAACTTACGGTGTTCAGGACAAAGAAGAATTGAGATTCTCGGTAAATAGAATATCAAAAAGATTAGGACCATTAAATACCAAAATAGCAAATGAAGCACTCGACAACGATGACTTATTAACCGTTGCCGAACTATCTCTGATATATTACGACAAATCATATAAAAAGGGAGTTGAATCTAGGAATCCTGAAATGATAACAGTTTTAAAACTAGACACAGTAAATCACAAAGAAAACGCCATGAAAATAATGGAGTTTGTAAAGAATAAAAATCAGTAATAAAATGGAAAATTCAATAAAAGGCATAAAAATGACTTCTTACAGTCATGGTGCAGGATGTGGATGTAAAATTTCGCCAAAAGCATTAACAACAATCCTTAAAACTAATATAATTCCGGCAGGTACAGAAAACTTAATAGTAGGTAACGATACACGCGATGATGCTGCTGTTTATGATTTAGGAAACGGTAAAGGAATAATTAGTACAACCGATTTTTTCCTTCCTATTGTTGATGATCCTTTCAACTTCGGAAAAATTGCAGCGGCAAATGCTATCAGCGATATTTATGCAATGGGAGGTAAACCTCTTATGGCAATTGCTATTTTAGGTTGGCCTGTTGATAAACTTTCAAACGAAGTAGCAAATACTGTTGTTGAAGGTGGTAGAGCTATTTGTAAAGAGGCAGGTATTCCGTTAGCTGGAGGCCACAGTATAGATAATCCTGAACCAATTTTCGGGTTAGCAGTTACTGGAATTGTTGATTTAGATAAACTTCGCAGAAACGATGATGCTAAAGCCGGAAGTGTTCTGTTTTTAACAAAACCTCTTGGAGTTGGAATTTTATCAACTGCTCAAAAAAACGGAAAAATTCGTCCTGAACATGCCGATATTGCTCCAGAATCGATGATGAAGCTTAATAAAGTTGGCGATAGACTTTCTGATATAAAAGGAATTACGGCCATGACAGACGTTACTGGTTTCGGACTTCTAGGCCATTTACTTGAAGTTTGCGAGGGAAGCAACCTTTCAGCAGAATTAGATTATAGCAAAATTCCTGTATTTGAGCCAGTAGAATTTTATATCGACAATGGTAGTGTACCTGGAGGAACAAAACGCAACTGGGAAAGTTATGGCGATAAAGTTGAACTAAATGTAGAGAATCCTAACGCTCAGAATATACTTTGCGACGCTCAAACAAGTGGTGGTCTTTTAATTGCTGTTGACGAAGAAAATGCAGCAGAAGTAAAAGCAATTCTTGAAGAAGAAGGACTTTACAGCGAACAAATCGGTAAGCTTAGCAATTACAATGGAGGAAAGCACATTATAGTAAACTAATCCTCTACGATATATAAAACACAAAAGGTTGTTCAATTCTTGAGATTAAAGAATTGAACAACCTTTTATCAGTAAAGGAGATTAAAGATCTTTAACCAACTCCTCTACTATTTCTTTTACTGATTTCACTTCATGAACATGTTCTATTGTAGGACCCGCAACAAAAATAGTTTTATACGAAGCTCCAAAAGCCGATTTTTCTATTGATTTCATCCCCTTAAAAACTATCAACATCTTCACATATTTTTTCAACCACTTTCTCTTCATCAAAGTTTTTTGCAACCAACTAGGTTCAGTACCTACTTTCTGCAAATAAGGCGTATTGATAACCGTAAGAGGAGTTCCTGAAAGATTAGATGTTCTCACAATATCTTTTGCGCCATACTCTATCAAGGCATTTTTATAATCATCGGTTACATCCGATTCGTGAGTAGCAATAAAAACAGTTCCCATTGAAACTCCTTCGGCTCCCAAAGACAACATCTCTTTCAGTTGTTTTCCTGTTGCCACACCTCCAGCTGAAATTATAGGAATATTACAAGCATTCTTCAATTTAGGAATAAGCTCTTTGTAGCTAATGTCTCCGGCATGTCCCCCAGCCTCTTTGTTTACAGCAATAATCGCATCTGCTCCAAGTCCCTCAACTTTTTTAGCGTATTTTTCATCCACAACATCACAAAAAACTTTTATTCCCAAAGGCTTACATTTTGCAATAGTTTTCTCCGGACTTCCGAGTGAAGTAATAATGAAATCAACTTTTTTCTCTAAACACGTTTTAAG
>CAZIYK010000139.1:0-5255 GCA_964543445.1 uncultured Flavobacteriales bacterium | reverse complement strand
GCCAAGGCATAAAAAAATTCCGTTGCTATGATAACAACGGAATTAATATTTTTTAGAGTCTAAAGACTTCTATTTGTACATAGATTTTCTTAGTTCTTTAACCTTAGGATCTTTTAGATAATCATCATAAGTCATGTGTCTATCAATAATTCCGTTAGGAGTAAGCTCAACAATTCTATCTGCAACAGTTTGAGTAAACTGGTGGTCATGTGTAGAGAACAATACGTTACCTGGGAATTTAATTAACGAGTTGTTAAGAGCTGTAATAGATTCCAAGTCTAAGTGGTTTGTAGGCTCATCTAAACAAAGAACGTTTCCTTTTAGTAGCATCATTCTAGATAACATACATCTTACTTTTTCTCCTCCTGAAAGAACTTTTACACTTTTAAGAGCTTCTTCTCCAGAGAAAAGCATTTTTCCTAAGAAACCACGAACATATACTTCTTCTTTTTCTTCTTTTGTTTTAGCATATTGGCGTAACCAATCAACAAGCGAATCGTCGTTGTTATCGAAGAATGCAGCATTGTCGTTTGGCAAATATGTGTTGGTAGTTGTTACTCCCCATTTGTATTCACCAGAATCTGGCTCTAACTCTCCATTTATTATTTCAAAGAAAGCAGTTATAGCCTGAGAGTTCTTAGAAAGGATGGCAATTTTTTCTCCTTTACCAACATTCAAATCTACATTTTTGAAAAGTGTTTCTCCTTCTAACGAAGCACTCAATCCTTCAATATTTAAAATTTGATCTCCAGCTTCTCTTTCTTGAGAGAAAATAATTGCAGGATATCTACGACTTGATGGTTTAATCTCGTCAACATTTAATTTTTCAAGAAGTTTTTTACGAGATGTAGCTTGTTTAGATTTAGAAGCATTGGCAGAGAAACGCTCAATAAACGATTGTAATTCTTTACGTTTTTCTTCAGTCTTTTTGTCTTGTTGAGCTCTCTGACGTGCAGCCAACTGACTAGATTCGTACCAGAAAGTATAGTTACCAGTAAACAAGTTAAGTTTAGCAAAGTCAATATCTACAATATTTGTAGTTACTGCATCCAAAAAGTGTCTGTCGTGCGATACAACTATCACTGTATTTTCATATCCAGCAAGAAAATCTTCTAACCAAGAAATAGTTTCTACATCAAGGTGGTTGGTAGGCTCATCGAGAATCAATACATCAGGATTACCAAAAAGAGCTTGTGCCAAAAGTACACGAATCTTAGCTGTACCGGTCATGTCCTTCATCAACGTATAATGGTCATCGTTAGAGATACCTACTGACGAAAGTAAAGAAGCTGCATTACTCTCAGCATTCCATCCTCCCATTTCTTCAAATTCAAGACCTAGTTCACCAGCTTTTATACCATCTTCTTCTGTGAAATCTTCTTTCATATAAATAGCATCCATACGTTGCTTAAGATCGTACATAATGTGGTTTCCTCTAAGCACAGTATCTAAAACAGTGTATTCGTCAAAAGCAAAATGATCTTGCTGAAGAACAGACATACGCTTTCCTTTTTCAAGAGATACATGTCCGCTTGTTGGCTCTATTTCGCCAGATAAAATTTTAAGAAAAGTGGACTTTCCAGAACCGTTTGCTCCAATCACACCATAACAATTCCCTTGAGTGAATTTTATGTTTACGTGGTCGAATAAAACTCTTTTTCCGAACTGTACTGATACGTCTGATACTGTTAACATCTGCTATATATAAATTATGGTTTTAACTATCTAATTTTATGCATTTTCTGTGTTCAGAAATTGCCGTGCAAAAGTAGTAAAAATTCTTTGTCAATTTGTATTGTGATTTAAAACTTATATTGTTGATTTCTAGAGGTGTGTAAAATTGCAATGTAATGTTTGTGGAAGTGAGTATTTTAAAACTACTTTTTAGATAGTTATTAAAGCTCAATTTTATTATCTCAATTAAACTTATATTAGCTAAGTAGTTGCTTTCAAGAGAAAAACCAAGTATTGAAATTGAAAATTAGAAATGAAATTTAAAAGTAGAAAAGACATATTATTTCAAGTATTTACATTCGGATTTAGTGGTTTATTTATAGGGTTAATACTATTTCGAATATTCTCTAGTGGAGAAGTAAATTATGAATTTGTTTGGACTGATGTTCTTATTCTCCTGACAGTTGGGCTTTTATTATGGTTAAATTTCGGAACAGAATACGAACTATCACAAACTGAATTAAAATACAAAAGTGGACCAATACAAGGGAAAATTGAGATAGAGCGAATAAAAGAAATAATAAAAGGAAAAAGTATGTGGTGTGGTTTGAAACCTGCCACCGCAAGAAACGGACTGATTATAAAATATGATAAATACGAAGAGATTTATATTAGTCCGGAAACCAACGATACTTTTATAGAAAAGATTTTGGAATTGAATAAAGACATAAAAATAATTGCTGATTAGAAATCATCATGTGATGAAGTAATTTTACTACAAAAAAAGAGGCTACCTTTTTAGGGATAGCCTCTCATTATTTTTAATCTAGAAATTACTTCAAAGAATCTATAATACTATTAAAAGTAGCACTTGGTCGCATAGCTTTAAATGCTAATTCATCGTCTGGCATGTAATAACCTCCAATATCAACAGGCTTTCCTTGAGCAGCAATTAACTCATCGTTAATTTTCTGTTCGTTGTCGGCAAGTTGTTTAGCGATAGGAGCAAATCTTTCTTTCAATTCTTTGTCTTCATCTTGATTTGCAAGAGCTTCAGCCCAGTACATAGCCCAATAATAGTGACTTCCACGATTGTCAAGCTCATTAACTTTACGAGATGGAGCTTTTCTGTTGTCTAAGTATTTTGCTGTAGCAGTATCAATAGTTTTAGCTAAAATATCTGCTTTAGGATTGTTGTCTTTATTAGCAATATGCTCAAGCGAAACTCCTAATGCCAAGAATTCTCCTAGTGAATCCCAACGTAAATGACCTTCTTTGTTGAATTGCTGTACGTGTTTTGGAGCAGAACCTCCAGCACCAGTTTCAAACAATCCACCGCCATTCATAAGAGGAACAATAGAAAGCATTTTAGAACTTGAAGCAAGCTCTATAATTGGGAATAAATCTGTTAAGTAATCACGAAGTACGTTTCCTGTAACAGAGATAGTGTCCTCTCCTTTTCTAATTCTTTCTAGAGTGAAAACCATTGCATCGTCTGGCGACATTATTCTTATATCCAATCCTTCTGTATCGTGGTTTGGAAGATATTTTTCAACCTTAGCAATTACTTCAGCATCGTGACCTCTATTCTTGTCTAGCCAGAAAATAGCAGGAGTACCAGTAGCTCTTGCTCTTGTTACAGCAAGTTTAACCCAATCCTGAATAGGAAGGTCTTTAGCTTCTGACATTCTGAAAATATCACCTTTCTCAACGTTTTGTTGAAGTAATACTTTACCATTAGCATCAACAACTCTGATAACGCCTTCGCCTTTAGATTCAAAAGTTTTATCGTGAGAACCGTACTCTTCAGCTTTCTGAGCCATTAGTCCTACGTTTGCTACAGATCCTAAAGTTGCAGGATCGAAAGCTCCGTTTAGTTGACAATCTTCAATTGTTTTCTGATAGATAGTTGCGTAACATCTATCCGGAATCATTGCTTTAGTATCTTTAAGTTTTCCGTCAGGACCCCACATTTTTCCTCCATCTCTAATAACTACTGGCATAGAAGCATCAATAATTACATTGTTTGGCACGTGTAGGTTTGTTATTCCTTTATCAGAATCTACCATGGCTAACTCCGGCTGAGATTTGTAAACAGCCATAATATCAGCTTCTATTTCTGCTTTTTTATCAGCAGGTAAATTTTCTATTTTAGCGTATAAATCGCCTAGTCCGTTGTTTACATTTACACCTAATTCTGCAATTGTATCAGCGTGCTTCTCGAAAACATCTTTATAGAAAACTTCTACAGCATGACCGAACATAATAGGGTCAGACACTTTCATCATCGTAGCTTTTAGGTGCAACGAAAGTAGAAGATCATTTTTCTTAGCATCGTCTATTTGCTCTTGATAGAATTGACGTAATTTTTTTACGTTGATTACTGATGTATCAATAATTTCGCCATCAAGCAAATCTGTTTTTTCTTTTAGAGTTGTAGTTGTACCGTCCTTAGCTACAAATTCAATTTTCACTGGTCCGGCTTTCTCAACAGTTGTAGAAGTTTCACTACCATAAAAATCTCCATCGTTCATGTGAGCTATGTGAGCCTTAGAGTCTTTAGACCAAGGTTGCATACGGTGAGGATTTTTCTTAGCATAATTCTTTACAGCATTTGCAGCTCTACGATCAGAATTTCCTTCTCTAAGTACAGGGTTAACTGCAGAACCTAGAACTTTAGCAAAGCGAGTTTGAAGAGCTTTTTCTTCTTCGTTTTTAGGGCTTTCAGGATAATTTGGTATATCATAACCCTTAGATTGTAGTTCGGCAATTGCAGCTTTAAGCTGAGGTATAGATGCCGAAATATTTGGAAGCTTTATAATGTTTGCTTCAGGCTTTTTAACTAACTCACCTAAAAAAGATAGGTTGTCAGGTATTTTCTGTTCTTCTGTTAAATTATCAGGGAAGTTAGATATAATACGAGCAACAAGAGATATGTTGATAGTGTCAACATCTATTCCCGTTTTATTTGTAAATGCTTGTACAATTGGGAGCAAAGAGTAAGTTGCCAAAGCTGGAGCTTCGTCAATCTTTGTCCATAATATTTTTGAATTACTCATTTTGGTATATGTTTTTATTTTTTCGAGGGACTAAAATATAGAATACACTTGTATAAACCTATTTTAGACATTCTATTAAAATGTGATTAATATCATTATTTACGATTTTGGGAGAGATAAAGTAGAATTTGCTATTAGGATTTATTGAAATAACAATTTTTTGCTCCCTTTAGGAATTTTGGTAAAATCAAAAAAGTTAAATGCTCTGATTTACTTTCCCTTTAAAAAAAAACTATTAAGTTTGCCGAGAATTTGGTGTTCTGCATTAGTGAATAAAAATTGCTAATCGGAATTAAAAGGGAATCCTGTTAGAATCAGGAGCTATACCCGTAGCTGTAAACCTTAACACATTTAGTGTTACAAGCTTTTTCAAACTCCGCCACTGTTTCGTTTTAGAAATGGGAAGGCAAGAAAAAGTAAGGTGAGCCAGAAGACCTGCCAGATGTTATTGTTCGGGAATAAACAAAAAAATAATGATTTTCAGGAAAATTACATTCACAGTATTTGTACTTTTTCTACATA
>CAZIYK010000138.1:0-5260 GCA_964543445.1 uncultured Flavobacteriales bacterium | reverse complement strand
AAAAAGTAATGATTTTAACAGATACACATACTCACCTCTATTCAGAACAGTTTGATGAAGATAGAGATGAGGTTATAAAAAGATCTATCGATGCGGGAGTAAGCAGATTGTTTTTACCAGCAATAGATAGTAGTTATACTGAAGCCATGTTAGAAGTAGAGGCTCAGTATCCCGAAAATTGTTTTGCTATGATGGGATTGCATCCTACATCAGTAAAAGAGAATTGGGAAGAAGAATTAAAACATGTTGAAGATTGGCTAAACAAAAGAGATTTTGTAGCCATAGGAGAGATAGGAATCGACTTGTATTGGGATAAGACTTTCTTGAAAGAGCAACAATTTGTTTTTCGTAAACAAATTCAATGGGCTAAAGAAAGAGAGTTGCCAATAAATATTCATGCAAGAGAGTCCTTCGATGAGATATTTGAAATATTGGAAGAAGAAAAAGACGAAAAGTTAAGAGGTATTTTTCATTGCTTTACCGGAAACTTGGAGCAAGCTAAGCAAGCTATTTCGTATAATATGAAATTAGGAATTGGAGGTGTAGCAACCTTCAAAAATGGTAAGATTGATAAGTTTCTAAAAGAGATAGATTTAAAAAATATTGTTCTCGAAACTGATGCACCTTATTTAGCACCAACACCATTGCGAGGAAAACGAAATGAAAGTAGTTATTTGCTTAAAGTTGCAGATAGATTATCAGATATTTACGAAGTCTCAGTAGAAGAGATTGCAAATATTACTACTTCTAATTCTAAAGAGGTATTTGGTGTGTAGTATTTGATAACTGTAAATAGTTCAGGTGTTAAATCATTGGAATTGTTAGGAATAGAAAGCAAATCATATCAAAGAGAAATTATTTTTAGATAAACGATTAAAAATTTATATCTTTATACTTGTAAAGTTGTTAAAGTGATAGTGTCATTCGGAGGAGTCCGGAAGATGCGAAAAATTAAAAGCCGTTCGGAAGAGCGGCTTTTTCAAAATAAAAATTTTATGAAAAGTATCTTAACTCATATAAACGTCATTGTTCTTCTTCTGAAACACCAGATGAGGTAGATTGCGTATATGTTTATATCAAAATCCTTTCTCATCAGTGTGAAAGGATTTTTTTTTGAAAAAAAACGCATTAATTGTTAATTATAATATTAATTTAACAATTGAATAAAAACAGTAATTAAAACAAATCTTTCAATGAAAGTAGAAAGTCAGCAGAACGAAAAGGCAGTCAAGCCAAAGACGGTAACGATGAGTGGGGCAGATGCTATCATTCAGTCGTTGATTGATGAAGGCGTTGATTACATTTTTGGATATCCAGGCGGAGCCAATATGCCATTGTATGATTCGTTGCATCGAATGAGTGGGGATAAAATAAAACATATTCTTGCACGTCATGAGCAAGGGGCAGTACATGCAGCTCAAGGCTATGCACGTAGTTCGGGTAAAGTTGGTGTCGTCTTTGCTACTTCCGGACCTGGAGCTACAAATATTATTACAGGTATAGCAGATGCTTATTTAGATTCTACTCCAATAGTGTGTGTTACTGGTCAGGTAAATGCATCATTGTTAGGTTCTGATGCTTTCCAAGAAACAGACATTACGGGTGTAACATCGCCAGTAACAAAATGGAATTATCAGCTTACTAAAGAAGATGAGATACTTGAGGTTTTCGCAAGAGCTTTCTATATAGCTGCTAGTGGACGTCCAGGACCAGTACTTATAGATGTTGCTAAAGATATTCAGTTTAAAGACATAGAATACGCTTTTGAGAAATGTTCTTATGTAGAGAGTTATATAGCAATACCTGAGCCAGAAGATGACGAAATTAAGTTAGCTGCTGAAGCGATTAATAATGCTAAAAAGCCAATGATAATTTATGGTCAAGGTGTTATTTTGAGTGGGGCAGAACAAGAACTTAAAGAGTTAGTTGAGAAGGCGGATATACCGGCAGCAAATACTTTGCTTGGTATTTCTGCATTAGAAACAGACCATCCTAACGCTGTAGGAATGGTTGGAATGCATGGAAATTATGCTCCAAATATATTGACTAATTCTTGCGATGTTTTAATCGCTATTGGTATGCGATTTGACGATAGAATAACAGGAGATTTAAGCAGATATGCTAAACAGGCAACAGTTATTCATTTTGATATTGATAGATCGGAGTTTCATAAAAATGTAAAAGCTCATATTCCTGTATTAGGTGATGCAAAAGAAACATTGCAAGCTGTATTGAAACAGGTTAACAAGAATGAACATAAGGCTTGGAAGCAAGAATTTGCAGATTTAGAGGCTATAGAGAAAAAAGAAATTTGGGATGAAATTCTTCAACCTGCTGAAGGAGATATTACCATGGCAGAGGTTGTACGTAGAGTTTCGGAGCTTACAAATAATGAAGCAGTTGTTGTTACCGATGTAGGTCAGCATCAAATGTTTGCAAGTAGATATAGCAAATTCAATAAAACAAAATCATTTATTTCATCTGGAGGTCTTGGTACAATGGGATTCGGATTACCAGCGGCAATAGGTGCAAAGCTTGGCGCTCCTAATGAGCAAATAGTTTGTTTTTCAGGAGATGGAGGTTTCCAAATGACTATGCAAGAGTTGGGTACTATAATGGAATATGGTATTGGTGTGAAAGCAATTGTTCTAAATAACGGATATTTAGGAATGGTGCGTCAGTGGCAAGATTTATTCTTCGACAAACGTTATGCATCAACACCTATGAAAAGTCCTGATTTTGGAAAAATTGTAGATGCTTATGGTATATCGTACAACAAAGTTACAGATAGAGATAATTTAGTAGATGCACTAAAAGAGATGTTAGATCACGATGGTGCGTATGTTTTAGAAGTAGCTGTAAAAGAAGAATTAAATGTTTTTCCTATGGTGCCAGGAGGTGCTGCGGTAACTGATGTAAGATTAAAGTAAATTATGGAACAAGAACAAGAAAAAGAATATACCCTATTTGTTTATTCTGAAAATCATATCGGGATATTAGGGAGGATAACAAATACTTTTACTCAAAGACACTTAAATATTGAGAGTCTTACAGTATCTGAATCAGAGGTTAGTGGAGTTTTTCGTTTTACAATTGTTACAGTTAGTACTCCTTCTGTTATTAAATTGGTATCTAAAAGGATAGAGCGTCAGATTGATGTAATAAAATCAGGGGTTTTCTGTAGCGAGGATATTGTATATCAGGAAGTAGCGATGTATAAACTATCTACTGACGTACTTATTGATGGATTGTCAATAGAAAAAATAATGCGTAAGCATAATGCGAGTATTCTTGCAGTAGAGAAGGATTATTTTATTATCGAAAAAACTGGTCACAAGGTAGAAACACAGGCCTTATTCGAAGAGCTTAGAATATTTGGAGTTTTTGAATTTGTACGCTCCGGAAGAATAGCGATTTCTAAACCAATGGTATCTTTCCAAGATGCGTTGAAGGAAGTTGCAGAAAAAGCAAAGAAGAAAAGAATATCGAAAGATTAACCGAGGGGTTATATCTTTTGATTCAGTGAGAATTAATAAATAGTAAATAAAAAGTTTAGAGAAGTATAAAATCTTAAATGATTTAAGAACGGCTAAACCAAAATTAATAATAGGAAAATGGCAAATTATTTTAACACACTACCGTTACGCGAACAATTAAAACAATTGGGAACTTGCGATTTCATGGATAATTCTGAATTCGCAAATGGAGTAGACAAACTTAAAGGGAAGAAAATTGTAATCGTAGGTTGTGGAGCTCAGGGATTGAACCAAGGGCTTAACATGCGTGATTCTGGATTAGATATTTCTTACGCTTTACGAGAAGGAGCTATCAAAGAAAAACGTCAGTCTTATTTAAATGCAACTGAAAACAATTTTGCTGTAGGAACTTACGAAGAAATGATTCCTGATGCTGATTTAGTAATCAACCTTACTCCAGATAAGCAACACACAAGTGTTGTAAATGCAATTATGCCATTGATGAAAAAAGGAGCTACACTTTCTTATTCTCATGGTTTCAATATAGTGGAGGAAGGAATGCAAATTCGTAAAGACCTTACAGTAATTATGGTTGCTCCTAAGTCGCCAGGTTCTGAGGTGAGAGAAGAGTACAAACGTGGATTTGGAGTTCCTACTTTGATTGCTGTTCACCCTGAAAATGATCCTAATGGTGATGGTTTCGAAATAGCTAAGGCTTATTGCGTTGCTACAGGTGGACATACTGCAGGTGTACTTGCTTCTTCTTTTGTAGCTGAGGTAAAGTCAGACTTAATGGGAGAGCAAACTATTCTTTGTGGTTTGTTACAAACAGGAGCTATTCTTTCTTTCGATAAGATGGTTGAAAAAGGAATTGAGCCAGGATATGCGTCTAAATTAATTCAGTACGGATGGGAAACTGTAACTGAAGCTCTTAAGCACGGAGGTATTACTAATATGATGGATAGACTTTCTAATCCAGCAAAAATTGAAGCTTACAAGATTTCTGAAGAGTTAAAAGAAATAATGCGACCACTTTTCTATAAGCACATGGACGATATTATTTCTGGAGAATTCTCTAAGACAATGATGGAAGATTGGGCTAATGACGATAAAAACTTGTTGACTTGGAGAGCTGCAACTCAAAATACACCTTTCGAGAAGCAAGAGAACACTGATAAGGAGATTTCAGAGCAAGAGTATTTTGATAATGGAGTACTTTTGGTTGCTTTTGTAAAAGCAGGTGTAGAGTTAGCATTCGAAGCAATGGTTGAGGCAGGAATTAAACCAGAATCAGCTTACTATGAGTCACTTCACGAAACTCCATTAATTGCAAATACTATTGCACGTAAGAAACTTTACGAAATGAACCGTATAATTTCTGATACTGCAGAGTATGGTACTTATTTATTCGATCACGCTGCTCAGCCTCTTTTAGCTGATTTCATGAAAGGTGTTGATGTGAATGTAATTGGTAAAAAGTTTGATACAGGAGATAATTCTGTTGATAATCAGGAATTGATTGCTGTAAACAAAGCTATCCGTTCTCACGGAGTAGAGAAAATTGGAGAAGTTCTTCGTGGAGCAATGACTAACATGAAAAAAGTTGCTACTGAAGCAAAATAAATTAGTATTGTCATACTATAAAACTTATAAAACGTGTAGTTCTTTGGAATTACACGTTTTTTCTTTATAATAAATCGTTGTTTTGCTATTAAGAGGGCTTTTCTAATACATGAGTTTGCTGAAGATTTCACTTTTTCAGGTAAAAAAATGGCGTAATATTT
>CAZIYK010000137.1:0-5275 GCA_964543445.1 uncultured Flavobacteriales bacterium | reverse complement strand
CAAAAAAACGGAAAAATATTTGCTCTATTAGAAATAGTACTTAAATTTGCAACTCAAAATAAGAAAACAATGACAATAATGCGAATGTATATGATGATGCCACAGAACCCATAGGGATCTCTAACGGATATTGTATGCTTCTAAATGAAATATATAAAGCCTGGTAGATTTCTCTATCAGGCTTTTTTTGTTATAAAAAATATAATGATTCTCAATGCTAATAACTCTACAATTCTGAAGAGAACAATGTTGAGAAAATAAAGAAATCAAGCGAGTTAAGTTAATTAAAAGGCTGGCTATAAAATTTAAAGAAAATGGCAAATTTAAAAGACTCAACAAAATCACTTCACAGTGGACACGATGTAAAAGAAACAGCAGGAACTAGAGCTGTTCCAATTTATCAAACATCGTCGTATGTTTTTAATAATGCTGAACATGCTGGCAACTTATTCGCGTTGGAAGAACCAGGATTTATTTACACACGATTAAACAATCCTACTAACGATATTTTGGAACGTAGACTTGCCGACATTGATGGAGGAATTGGTGCTTGCGTTTTCGCATCTGGTACATCGGCAATTTCAACTACTTTCTTGACTTTGCTAAAAGCAGGAGACCACATTGTTGCATCGGCTGCTTTATACGGTGGAACGGTAACTATGCTTAACGTTTTACTTCCTCGTTTTGGAATCACAGCTACTTTGGTAGATGCTCTTAATGTAAAAGAAGTTGAGGATGCTATTCAAGAAAACACTAAAGCTGTTTATTTAGAAACTATAGGTAATCCTGGTTTGGATGTAGCCGATTTTGATGCCATTTCTGAAATCGCTCATAAAAATGATATTCCTTTTATAGTTGACAACACAGTTGCTACTCCATTGTTATTTAAACCTATTGAACACGGAGCAGATATAGTTATCTATTCACTTACAAAATATATTGGCGGACACGGTACAAGCATTGCTGGAGCTGTTGTAGACGCTGGAAAATTTAACTGGGCAAATGGTAAGTTCCCTGAATTTACCGAGCCATCAGCAGGATATCACGGATTGATTTACCACGAAGCAATGGGAAATGCTGCTTTCATCGCAAAATTGCGTTTAGAAGGGTTAAGAGATGTTGGTGCTTGCTTAAGTCCTTTCAATTCTTTCGAGATTATTCAAGGATTGGAAACATTATCTCTAAGAATACAGAAACATTCTGAAAACGCATTGAAACTTGCTAAATGGCTAGAGAACAACGATGCTGTTGCTTCGGTTAACTATCCAGGATTAGAATCTCACCCTAGCTATGCTAATGCACAAAAATATTTACCTAAAGGACAAAGTGGATTGGTTAGTTTCGAACTTAAAGGTGGATTTGAAGCTGCAAAAACAGTTGTTGACAATGTGAAAATAATTTCGCTTCTAGCAAATATTGGAGATACAAAAAGTTTGATTATTCACCCTGCTTCTACTACTCATCAACAACTTACAGATGAGGAGCAACTTAAAGGAGGAGTAACAAAAGGACTTATAAGATTCTCGGTAGGAATAGAAGATGCTGATGATATAATTGCTGATTTAGAACAAGCGATAAGCTTGATTTAATTATCATCGTCATTTCGACCGAAGATTACTATGCATCAGCAGAGTAATCGAAGTGGAGAAATCTTTTTTTAATCACCAATAGATCTCTCCATGCACTAGCGTTTAGTCGAGATAACGTATATAAAAACTGTTTGAACACATAAACAATTCAACATATTAAAAAAAGATGTCAAGTAATTTAAAATACATAACTCTAAAAAATGTAACTACAGCTTCAGGTGTTTCGGTACCTGAGATAACTTTGAGTTATGAAGTTTTTGGAGAAGAAGAGGCACTTAACACAAATGGTATTTTAGTAGTTCACGCACTTACAGGCAATTCGCATGTTAGTGGCGAAAATGGTTGGTGGGATAGTGTTGTAGGACCTGGAAAATCAATCAATACTCTAAAACACCCAGTTATTGCTTTCAATGTACCAGGTAATGGATTTGATGGAGTTCTGTTAGACGAGTACGACAAGTTTAACGCTGGCGATATTGCCGATTTGTTTGCTCTTGCTTTGAAAGAGCTTAAAATTCAGCAATTGTTTGCAGTAATTGGAGGATCTCTAGGAGGAGGTATTACTTGGCACCTTGCAACTCAATATCCAAAATTATTCAAAAAAGTTGTTCCTTTTGCAACTCATTATCAAGCTTCGGATTGGGTAATTGGGATGTCAAAAATTCAACGTGAATTGTTGAAAATAGAGAAAGACCCTGTACAAACTGCTCGTAAAATGGCATTGCTTTTTTACCGAACACCAGAGTCTTATCAAACAAAATTCGAAAGAACTAAGGTAGAAAAAGGAGGAGCTTACAATGTAGATTCATACCTCGATTATCAAGGCGAAAAATTAAAAGACAGGTTTGCACTTGAGGCATACAGAGCCATGAATTACATTATGGCAACCATTGATATTGCTTATCGTAGTACACTTGCCGAAGCAATTGCAAACATCGAAGCTGAAGTTCACATAGTTGGTGTAAGTAGCGATTTGTTGTTTACTGCAAAAGAGGCAAAATCAGCATACAAAAATTTACAAAAAGCAAATAAACGAGTATATTATCACGAAATTGATTCTATACATGGTCATGATGCTTTCTTGATAGAAAACAATCAATTGGAAAATATTTTAGGGCAGATTTTTAAAGAAAATCTACCGAACAATAAAGAAGAAGAAAAAGTGAAGGTATTAAAATTTGGAGGTCGTTCTTTAGCTAACAGTACAATAAACAATGTATTGGATATCATTGAAAAAGAAGCTAAACAGAGAAAAGTTTATACAGTTTTATCTGCTAGAGGATCTGCTACAGACGATTTAGAAAAATTATTGGAATCTGCTAGAAGACAAGAAGATTGTTCTGTAGAATTTGAATCTTTTAAACAAAAACAAATTGCTCTTTTAAATGGCGAGAATTTACTAGATCAATATTTTTCAGAAATTCAAAAAATACTAGACGGAGTAAAACTTATTGGAGATTATAGCACACCTCTTAAAGATAGATTCCTTGCTTATGGCGAATTGATGTCGGCAATAGTTGTTAAATATCTTCTACAACAAAGAGGGCTTACAGTTGCAATTCACAACGTACAAAATTGGCTTAAAACTGATGACACTTATGGTAATGGTCATGTATTGAAAGCAGTATCAGAAGATCTTTTCAAGAAAGAAAATATAGACCGTGAGGAAGTACAGGTAGAATTAGTATCAGGATTTATAGCATCAAACTTAGAAGGAAAAACAACCACTCTAGGTAGAAATGGAAGCAACTATACTGCTGCTTTATTGGCAAATTTCCTTAATGCCGAAGAATTACAAAACTGGACACATGTTGATGGTATTTTCACAGCAAATCCATCAATTGTTTCTCATGCCAAACAAATAGAATTACTTTCTTACAACGAAGCAAACGAGCTTGCAAACTTTGGAACAGAAATACTTCACGCTAAAACTATAATTCCTTTAATCGAGAAAAATATTCCTCTAAGAATACTTAACACTTTAGATCCTGAAAACAAGGGAACTCTTATTACTAAAGAAGGAAATGGTAGCGGAGTAAAATCGGTAACTGTACTTAAAGAAGTAGCATTGATAAGTTTAACCGGACGTGGTCTTTTAGGAACAGTTGGTATTGATGGACGTATATTCGGTTCTTTAATGCACAACCACATTTCTATTAGAAACATATCTCAAGCATCATCAGAGCGTGGATTAGGATTTATAGTTGATTTGGAAGATGCTGACAAAGCAGTAGAATTACTTCGCGAAGAATTTGATAAAGAAATTTACACAAAAGATATTAATCAGATTTACGCTCGTAAAGATGTATCTGTAGTTTCGGTAATTGGAGATTATCTTGATTATTTCGATAGAGTTTTCCAAGCATTAAAAGCAAATAAAGTTGAACCTATTCTATTCAACAACTCAATTAACGGTAACAACATTTCAATTGTTGTATCAGATGCTAGAACTCGTAAAGCTGTTAACGTTATACACTCTCATATTTTTGGTACCGAAAAAACGCTGAATGTTGCTATATTTGGTAAAGGTACTGTTGGTGGTACGTTAATCGATCAGATAAACAACTCACGAAAAATCTTAGCAGATAAGAGAAATACTAGAATCAATGTTTTTGCTGTGGCAGATTCAAAAAGAGTATTACTTAACGAAGATGGAATTGATAGTCAGTGGAAAGAAAAACTTGCCAATGCAAAAGAAGGATACGAGATTAACGATATTATAAACTTTGCAGAAGACAACAACCTAGAAAACCTTGTATGTGTTGACACAACAGCTTCTAAAACGTTTGTAGAAAACTATTTGACTTTTGTAGAAAAAGGTTTCGATCTTGTTTCTGCAAATAAAATAGCTAATACACTTAGTTATGATTTCTATTCTGAACTTAGAAAGAAATTAAAAGAGAATCGTGGTAGATATTTGTACGAAACAAACGTTGGAGCAGGATTACCTTTAGTAGGTACAATTAGCCAGCTTCACCATTCAGGTGATAAAATCAAGAAAATACGCGGAGTATTCTCAGGTTCGTTGAGTTATATTTTCAATAACTTCTCTATCTCTGACAAGAAATTCTCTGACATACTTTTAGAAGCAAAAGACAAAGGCTACACAGAGCCAGATCCACGTGAGGATTTATCTGGTAATGATGTTGGTAGAAAACTTCTTATTTTAGCTCGTGAAATAGATTTGAAAAATGAATTTTCGGAAGTAAAAATAAATAACCTCATCCCAGAAGAATTACAAAATGTTAGTTCTGAGGAATTCTTTGCTAACTTAGATTTATTAGATAAGAAATTTGATAAAATCAAAGCAGAGAAGAACGATGATGAAGTGTTACGCTACGTTGGAGAACTTAACGACAAGGGAGAGCTTTCTGTAGATTTAGTTAAATTCTCTAAAAGCTCAAGCCTAGGACAAATAAAAGGAGCAGATTCAATATTTGAGATTTACACTGAATCTTACGGAGATGAACCTTTAGTAATTCAAGGAGCTGGTGCTGGAGCTGCGGTTACGGCACGAGGAGTTTATGGCGATTTGATGAAGTTGGTATAATGTGTTGATGCACCCTTGGTGCTGTTTATACGTGCTATCGCACGATTGGTGATAAAAATGCTTTGCATTTTTGGTTTAAACTTGATGGATTTTTTACGTAAGCAGAAAACAACGTTTAAACATGATGAAGTATTTG
>CAZIYK010000136.1:0-5285 GCA_964543445.1 uncultured Flavobacteriales bacterium | reverse complement strand
GTTCCTTTGTGTTCGTAATAATCTTGATGGTAATCTTCGGCAGGATAGAATTTTGTAGCTTTTGTTATTTCAGTAACTACATTGTATCCTTTATCCATTAGGATATTACGGTACTTTTCGGCAATTTTTTTCTGCTCATCGTTTGTGTAAAAAATAGCAGAACGATATTGCGAACCTATATCTGGCCCTTGACCATCTACTTGCGTTGGATCGTGAGTTTCGAAGAACAGCTTTACTAAATCTTCATAACTAATTTTAGATGGATCGTAAGTTACTTCAACTGTTTCTGCATGGCCAGTTGTTCCTGTACAGACTTGATTGTATGTTGGGTTTTCAACGTTGCCACCTGTATAACCCGATACTGCAGAAATCACTCCATCTTGTTTTTCCATCCAATATTCTGTTCCCCAAAAACATCCTGAAGCAAAATAGGCTTTCTCAACATTTTTTTTAGTCGGAACAAATTTCATTGAGACCGAATTTACGCAGTGGCGAGTATTTTTATCTGTGTAACCTTCGTTTAGGAAAACATGACCAAGGTGTCCTCCACAGTTTGCACAAACTATTTCTGTTCTTCGTCCATCAGCATCAGGAATACGTTTTACGGCTCCCTCAATTTCGTCGTCGAAACTTGGCCATCCGCAATGTCCATCAAACTTTGAAGATGAATTATAAAGCGGAGCATCACATTGTTTACATACATAAATTCCTTCTTCGTAGAAATCATTGTACTCACCTGTAAATGGTGCTTCAGTGCCTTTGTTTATAATTATATCGATTTCGGGTTTGCTAAGTTCGTTAAGTTTCATACTTGTATTTTGAGATATTAAATTTAGAGTCTGTAAAAGTAAAACTAATGTTATAAATATTTTTCTCATCATGTTTTTGTTTTCGATAACGAAGTAAAACTAAAATCATTACATAAAAAATATTTATTCGATTTACTTAATTCTGTGTTGTAAAAAGATGTTTGTTTAGAAAAAATAGAAGTGGTGTTGCAACATTTTGTATTTTGTAGGTCTTAATCATTAAATTAAAATTGATACTATTATGAAGAATTTTATCCTAACTATAAGTATTGCTCTGTTTTCGACTTTTGCTTTTTCTCAGAATAATGTTGAGCAGCTTGTGGCAAAATATAAAGGACACGACGATGTTAATGTTGTAAGAATAAGTGGAAGCTTGTTGAAAATGGGAAGTAGTTTTGTTAGTGAAGATGACGACACAAAAGCTGCAAAAAGTGTAATAGATCAAATTGATGAATTGATTATTGTTAATACAAATTCGGTTTCAAGGGGTAAAGAAATCAGGGAATTTGCGAAAAAGCAGGTTGATAAAGGTAATTACGAGGAAATGATGATGGTAGATTCAGGAGGACAAGAGATTACTTTTTTTGGAAAAGTAAAACATAAAAGAATAACAGAGTTATTCATCATAGTTGGCGAAGATCCAAGACAAACTACACTAATTTCTATGTCGGGAAAAATTGATCCAAAATCGGTTTATGCCATTTTGCAAAAAACAGGTTTGAAATAGTAGTTTTAGATGTTTTTTCGTGGAAAATTGTAGGTATTACTCTCTAATGCCTTCGAATTTTTCGCGAATAACTTGCTCAACAGTAATGCCTTCGATTCTACTTTCTAGCCACGAAATTAGATCTAAATAAAGGAAAGGTCGTTTCTCGTAAGGATGGTTTCTAATTACTTTTAGTTTAGCTAGTAATTTTTCAAATTCGATTTTTAAATCGCGTTTTGTTATTCCGGGTGTTGTTCTCAAGAAATATAAAATTTCTTTGTGAACTTCCCCCATATCCTTTGTTTTGGCTAAATATCTGTACACCGATTTTATTTGATATTCTAGCAAGTCATCGTTGCCGAGTTCGTAATGAGAAAGTAACATCAGCATACGACTATAAACATGTATGTCTTCTCGAAGTTTTTGATCTCCGAAAGACATTATTTTATTCAAATACTTAATTGCTTCTTTGTTTTTGCCCGCACCAAACAATAGCGATGCAAATTTGTAATAGAAAACTAGAATTCTGTATGGGTCGAGCCTATCGGCAAAATGTTCCATCCTCTCTTCCCAATAAGGAATCATCTCAGTTCCCTTGGTAAATTCGCCAGTCATGAAGAAATTATTGATTCTATTTGCTTCTAGGTATAAAAAGTATAGAAGTTCCGAATTCTCATTTAGTTTACCTTCTCTTTTTTTATTGAATTCCTCCATCTTTGTTAGAGCTTCCTCAAATCTATGATGATGTTCCGTGCCTACGTGATACAGAGCGTTCAATAGATTGTGTAGCCCTTTTAGGTACATATCAGGATCAATATCTATCATATTCGGATTTTGCTCAAATAAGTCAACCCATTTCTGAGCATATTTAAAGCACATCTTAAAATCTTGAATAATTAGATGATACCAAACATGAGATTGATATAAATAAAGTCGGCTAAAAAAATCTAGATTTTCGAATTTAAACTTTGGTAGATTCTCGATAAAGAAATCGTGCATCTTATCGTAATCCGATTCGTTTTTTACAAACCCTTCTTTTAGATATTTGTCGTAAAGACTCAATGCAAAATTTGAAAGTTGATTTGATGATGAAATTTCATCAACTAATTTCATCGACTCTTCGGTAAGATTATCTGCCCTTTGTACAATACTTCTAGTTATGTATCTCGATTCTATTTCTTTTTCAAACTCTACCACTTCTAGGTGTAAAGTGGTTAAAAAAGATTTTGTAGCTAGATTTTTTGTTTTTTCAAGAATTTTTAGGCTTTGCATGTACAGACCTTTGTTGTACAAAAGCCTGGCATAGTCAATGTTTTCTCGTACTTGAATGTCGGAATTATTCTTGTTTAAATTTCGCAAACTAGAGAGAAGAACTTTATACAAATGAGCTTTCTGATTGCTTAATTGTCCTTTAGAAATTTTAGGTGCTTTTTTTAGTATTTGCTCCTCGTCGTAGTATTCCAATTTATCCATGGCGTCAAATAATTGGACAAATTTCAAATCTCCACTTGTATGTCTATGCTTAGCATAAAGCCTGAAATTTCTTTTTTCGGCCTTAGTAAGTGTTTTTATCAATTGAAAAGTACTGTCCTTTTTATAGTTAGCCATCGTAATAAAATTTACTGCAAACGCAATTATAGAAAGACTTTAGCCAATAAATATTTTGTGTTGGAAATCGTATTATTCACAAAATATGTTTTAGATTAGTGTTAGAAATAATCGTGATTTGTATAACAAAATAAAATTAAAGTCTGTATTGGTTACAGCAAAATTAAAAAAAACGGCTTATGTCAGGTGATAAAGTTTATATTTTCGACACAACATTAAGAGATGGAGAACAGGTTCCAGGAAGTAAATTGAATACTCGTCAGAAGATGGAGATTGCTGTTGCTCTCGAAGATTTAGGCGTAGATGTTATTGAGGCAGGTTTCCCTGTTTCGAGTCCTGGTGATTTTGAAGCTGTGATGGAAGTTTCGAAAGCAGTAAAGAAAACAACTATTTGTGGGTTGACAAGAGCAGTAGAAAATGATATAGAAGTTGCTGGAAGAGCCTTGAAATACGCTCCAATAGGAAGAATTCATACAGGAATAGGTACTTCGCCGCAACATATTTATAATAAATTAAAAACAACTCCCGAAGAAATTATACGCAGAGGAGTTGCTGCCGTAAAATATGCGAGAAATTTTGTTGGAGATGTAGAGTTTTACTGCGAAGATGCTGGTAGAACGGATAACGAATTTTTAGCAAAAGTTGTTCAGGAAGTAATAAAAGCAGGAGCAACTGTTGTTAATATTCCTGATACTACAGGGTATTGCTTGCCTGAAGAATATGGCGCTAAGATTGATTATTTAATGAATAACGTAGATGGTATTGAGGATGTAATTATCTCTACTCATTGCCATAACGATTTAGGATTGGCTACAGCTAATTCTTTGGCAGGAATACAAAATGGAGCAAGACAAATAGAGTGTACAATTAATGGAATTGGCGAAAGAGCAGGTAATACAGCTTTAGAAGAGGTAGCAATGGCTATAAGACAACAAAAATTGTTAGATTTCCATACTTCAATTAATTCTGTGATGCTTAACCCTATCAGTAAATTGGTTTCTGAGAGAATGAACATGGTTGTTCAGCCAAACAAAGCAATTGTTGGAGCAAATGCTTTTGCTCACTCATCGGGAATTCATCAAGATGGAGTTCTTAAAAATAGAGAAACTTACGAAATTATCGATCCTGCATCAGTAGGAGCAGGAGAGTCAGCATTTATACTTACTGCACGTAGTGGTAGAGCAGCATTGAATTATAGAGCTAAGAAAATAGGATATGATTTAGATCTTGAAGAACTAAATAAAGCTTACGATATTTTCTTAGAAGTTGCTGATACAATGAAAGAAGTATCTGATGTAGATTTAGAGAAGATTTGTAAGAGAGTGTATTCAAATAGTAAGGTTGTTTAGTGTAAAAATATAAAAGTCTTATGTTGGTTAGTGGATTTTGGCCGTCATTGTATTATTTGGGATAATTGGCGGCCGATTCATTTTACAATCTAAATAAGGAATACGAGTAAAAAACGATAGAATAAAAAGAATGAATTTTAATATAACAGTTTTAAAAGGAGACGGAATCGGACCGGAGGTAATAGAGCAAGGAATAAAAGTTTTAGGTTCTATTGAAAAGAAGTATGGACATAAGTTTAATTACGATTATAAACTTATGGGAGCTGTGGCTATTGATGCTACGGGTAATCCTCTGCCAGATGAGACTATTGAATCTTGTTTAGCATCTGATGCTGTAATGTTGGGAGCTATTGGCGATCCGAAATATGATAACGATCCTACTGCTAAAGTTCGTCCAGAGCAAGGACTTCTTAAGCTTAGAAAAAGTCTTGGATTGTTTGCCAATATCCGACCTGTAACTCTTTATCCTGAGTTGGAAGAACTTTCTCCTTTGAAAAAAGAGAGATTAGAAGGAGTTGATTTTGTAGTATATCGTGAGTTAACTGGAGGTCTTTATTTTGGAGAAAAAGGAAGAAATGAAGCACGTGATGTAGCTTTCGATAATTGTGAATATTCGGCAGAAGAAATTATTAGAGTTTCTAAGCTAGCTTTCGAAACAGCTATGGTTAGAGAGAAAAAATTAACTCTTGTAGATAAAGCCAATGTTTTGGAAACATCACGTTTGTGGAGAGAAACTGTACAAGAATTAAGTAAGGACTATCCTGAAGTAAACGTAGAGTACATGTTTGTTGATAATGCTGCAATGCAGATGAT
>CAZIYK010000135.1:0-5331 GCA_964543445.1 uncultured Flavobacteriales bacterium | reverse complement strand
CCAAGCACAGATAAAATAGTTGAAGAAGTTGAGAAGTTAAACAAAGAATCGGAATATGCTTTTTTTAATTATGATGAGATTTCTAATGTTCTAAATTATCAAATATCTTTTCCAGATGCGGAGTCGTTTAAAACTTTAACTCATTTCAAAAGTGTAGAATCAATTTTTAAGGATGCATATAATAAATTAGAGTCTTCGGGCGAATTAGAAAAGATACTATCTATAGGAATTAATGATTTTGTGCTAGTTCTTAAAAATGAAAAAGATGGTAGTATTTTTGATACTAAATTGATGAATTTAAGTAATATTTAGCCATTTCTTAAAAATGGTTAATTCATCAAAAGATTATAAAATCCTCTTTTTTAAATCGGTATATGTTTTACGACCTAGAATGTAAAACTGAAACACTATACATTTGTGAACGTAATATTTGTTAGAATAAGGTTCTCTATTATCCCTTTTGTTTAGCATTTTTCTCATCATCTTGTAAAAAGAGAAATGAGCTTTTATTATTGCTATTGTGTGTTTTCCGTTTCCTTCTAAAACAAATTTTACTCCTGCAACTCCATCTAAAATCAACCTAGATATAATGAGCATAGGTACTTTTCTGTATGGTGCATTTTTCAGAACAGTAAATAATGAATTTCTGAAATTCAAATATGTTTTATGTGGATTTGATTCTTGCAAAGTAGCTCCTCCCACGTGATATACAACAGATTCAGGACAATAGAATGCTCTTCGTCCTAAGTTGTGAGCTCTCCAGCACAAATCAATTTCTTCCATGTGTGCAAAATAGTCTTCATCAAATCCTCCGGTTTCTTTGAAAACATCTGCCTTAATGAAGAAACACGCTCCTGATGCCCAAAAAATTTCTGTAGTTTCGTTGTATTGTCCTTTGTCTTCTTCTATTTCAGTGAAAATTCTACCTCTACAGTATGGATAACCAAGTTTGTCAATAAAACCACCTGTTGCACCCGCAAATTCAAATTTGCTTTTGTCTTTGAAATCTAAAATTTTAGGTTGAATTATTGAAACTTCGCTATTCTCGTTATAAAGCTTTTCTACAGATGATAGCCAACCTTCAGTTACTTCTATGTCAGAATTTACTAAAGCAAATACATCAGCATCAACATGTTGTAATGCTTGATTATATCCTCTAGCATAACCGCCATTCTCTTTGTTTTTGATTATCCTGAAATTAGGATAGTGTTTTTCAACAAACTCAATAGAATCATCGTCCGAATCATTATCAGCGATAATAACTTCGGCATTTGGTGAATACTTTTCTATTGATGGTAAAAATTGTTCAAGAAGTTTCCTTCCATTCCAATTAAGAATGACTACAGCAATTTTCAATTTTGTAGGTGTTTTTTTATCAGGTGCAAATGTAAAATATATTAATAGATATTAAAGCGATTAATTATATTGTTTCTAAAGAGGCATTAATAGCGTTTAATACCTCTTTGTAATCGTGATTAATATCTTGCAAATCAGTAGTTAAATCAGGTGTTTATAGCTTGTTTTGATAAGAAAGCCAATAGTTGATTTGCTATAATATTTAATATATTTATTTACGCCATAAAAATTCAGTTAGAACTCCGTAGTTGTTAGATGGGAATTTTAACGGGTGTTTTTTTATGATTGTAGAATTATTAACTCTGAGATTTTTACCCTTATACAGAATATAATCTATTCTTGCCTGACGTAGTTCTTTTGAATCTGTATTTCTTGTATATCCATTGAAAACACGAGTGTTTGGGTGAAATTCTCTATATGAATCAACAAAACCATAGTCGTGAACTATTTTAGATGCAGGATAAGTATTGTAATTTCCTCCATCGTCTGCTCCTGAAATGTAATTCAATTCGCCAGCAAGGATAATAGATGTATTTTTTCTAGGTTTTATTATCACATCTATCTGTTCCAATATTTCTTTCAGATCTTTACCTCTACCATTTAATTCCTTTGTTCTGAATTGTTTATCAGCATAGCTATTGTTGAAATCGCTCCAATCAGCAGAAGAATTATCTAAGTCTACATTAAAGAAATAAAGACTTTGTTTTTTTGAGATGCTTATTTCTACTGCACCAAGTTTATTAGTATAGAATATTTTTAGAGTCCTTTTTATAGGAAATCTACTAAGTATAGCAAGGTTGTCGTTTATAGAATAAAAATAAAATCCTAATCCTTCTGCAAAGTATTCTAATGAACCTCTAACTTCTTGTAGAGCAATAATATCTGCTTTAGAGTCTTTCAATAGTTTTAAAACTCGTTTAGGACCAATAACATTTCCGTTAGTAGTACCTCCATCAGTTACATTCCATGTTAGTACTTTTATTTTGCTGTAAAAAGCACCATTAGTTCCAATTGTTCCTTTGTATCTAGGGTTGTTAGTATACAAATGCTTTACATCGCCACGCTCCAAGAAGTCTTTGTATAGATAATTTCTTTTGAAATAGCCATCAAAAGCAGTTTTTCTATTGTTTCCAATTCCTCCAATGTATAATGTTTTGAAGTTTGAAGCATTTACCTTTTCGATATTGATAATTCCAATATGTTCGCCATCAAAATATATCCAAACCTGATTTCTTTGAAAGTCATAAGAGAAACCAAGCATGTGAAATTTACCATCGTTAATTGCATATTTTTTTGAAATGGTCTTATATTCTGCAACTATTTTGCCGTTGTTCATTAAATTCCATTCCCAACCGCCAAGTTCGTTAGCTCTTATTTCCCAACCATTAGATAATTCATTGTCTTTGTTAGACGCAATTACAGAGTTCTGAATACTACCTTCACTAGATTTTATAAAAGTAAAAAAAGAAAAGGACGCTTTAGGAATAGCTTTTTCACTAAGTTTTACCTCAATAGGTTTTCTATTTCTTGAAAGTTCAGAAAAATCTAATACAAGTTGATTGTTCTGAGTAGTTATATCGTGCTTTTGGTAAAGATTTGTGTCTGTTTTTCTATCAACTATCAACGACCATACAGGTTCTTGAGAATAAGAAGCCAAAGGGTTGATAATTAAAAGGGTAATGGTTATTAAAAATTTGTACATTTTATTTAAAAAGTTATGTTTTTTAATAGTGTTGTAAGCTGTTTATTTAGCTGCGCGAAGATAAATTTTTAGCATTAATAATCTTGCTACTTGATATCATTTTTTTGCAAGTTTTTATTCGTAGTTATCTATGTGCTTTTATGTTTAAATAACTTACAGTAGTTTTGTCGGCAATTAATAAAACAGATAATAAAGGCTGAAAGCCTACAATAAATAGTTACTATGTCTCGTAAAGAAGATTTTTTAGAGTATCAGGCGCAAACAACGCCATTTCCATTATTGTTAGATGTAGATAGGGCAGAAGGATGCTGGATTTATGACAAGTCGGGTAAAAAGTATTTAGATTTGGTAGCGGGTGTATCGGCAAATGTTTTGGGACATAGCAATCCGAAAATAAATACAGCAATAAAAGAGCAGGTAGATAAATATTTGCACGTAATGGTTTATGGCGAATTTATACAAGATGCACCTTTGGAGCTTACAAAGTTACTCAGCGATAATTTGCCAAAACCTTTAGAAACAGTTTACCTTGTAAATTCTGGTACCGAAGCAATAGAGGGGTCAATGAAATTGGCTAAAAGAGTTACAGGTCGTGCCGAGATTATTTCTGCAAAATGGGCTTACCACGGAAATACTCAGGGGTCTATGAGTATTTTGGGTAACGAAGAACAGAAACAAAAGTTTCGTCCGTTAATACCAAATGTAAATTTTATTGAATTTAATAAGGTTGAGGATTTAGAGCTGATTACTGATAAAACAGCGGCTGTTGTTCTTGAAACAATTCAAGGAGGAGCAGGTTTTATTCTTCCAAAAAATGATTATTTAAAGAAGGTAAGACAGCGTTGTGACGAAGTAGGAGCAATGCTTATTTTAGATGAAATACAACCAGGATTTGGTCGTACAGGAAAATTGTTTGGTTTCCAAAATTTTGATATTGTTCCTGATATACTTGCCATCGGTAAAGCTATGGGAGGAGGAATGCCTGTTGGAGCTTTTATTGCATCGAAAGAAAATATGGCCAAACTTAAATCAGATCCTATGCTTGGACATATAACTACTTTTGGAGGTCATCCCGTAATTGCAGCTGCTTCGCTAGCGACGCTTAAAGAATTGCTTGAAGGTAATTATATGGAAGAAGCTCTTAGAAAAGAACAAATTTTCAGGAAGCATTTAAATCATCCTGCTATAAAAGAAATAAGAGGGATGGGCTTGCTGATAGCTCCAATGTTTGATGATCCTGAGTTTCCAGTTAAACTTATGGGTAGGTTAATGGATAAAGGAATAATTACATTTTTACTTCTTTTCGAGAAAAGAGCTTTGAGATTGTCTCCTCCTCTGACAATTTCCGATGAAGAAATAATTTATGCTTGTAAAATTATAAATGAAACTATTGATGAACTTCTAAACTAGAAGGCATAAAAAAAGCAGAATCGCTAAGATTCTGCTTTTTACATTATATCTATCTAATCAATTACTTGATTGACTTTTTTGTAATAAGTAATAATGTATTGTTAAGTCTGTTTACCATCAAACGAGCGCTATCTCCGTTATCAGTAGAGTAATCAAAGCTACAAGTTGTTTCTTGGTGACATACTTTTGCTTTAACTCCAAAAGCCTTTTCTAACATGTTATTTGCAGCAGTAACTTTACTATCAAGTGTTTCCGCTGTAAAAGTTTCTTGAATTGTTACAGTCTCAATTCCATTAACGATAGTTGTTCTTTTTTTAGCTCCTTCGTTGTCGTCTTTCTTGTTTGACGCCATTGTAGAAAGTGTAAGTCCTAAAAATGCAAAAGTTAATAATAATACCTTTTTCATAATTGTTTAATTTGCGAGTTTCTAACTCAGTTGTTTGTTTGATTATTTTTACGGTACAAATGTATTATTACTTTATCCGTTATATGTGAAAGTTATGTTAATGCGTTTTTAGGATTGCAGATAGTGACTGTTGAATTTTTTAACAATATTGTTTAATCTTGTTAATTTGATAACATAATTGATTAAGAGCTATTGATATTTCAGATTTATATGCTTTAATAGATGATTTATTGCAAAAATAACGATGTCAGATGTTGATTTAAATATTAATGACTTTGCGAGGTAAATCGTTGTAGTTTAGTGGGTTACAGTATTGTTGCCACTCGATTTTTTAGATGATAAAGTAGAGGTAAGGAGATTTGTATTATGAAAAAATAGTCTTTTTAACATTTCTTTTAATTGAATTTGTCATGTTGTAAGTTTTTGATACTGAGAATGTCATAAAAAAACGACCTCA
>CAZIYK010000134.1:0-5347 GCA_964543445.1 uncultured Flavobacteriales bacterium | reverse complement strand
AGACAACAAATATCAAATTTAACATTGCGAAAAGTAGAGAATTATGATAGGCAAAAAATCAAACATTAATTATTCTTTGTCGTTTCATAAAAATATGTATTTTCGCCCGACTATATTAACAACTATACAAGAAAGAACTTATATATTACAATGGATAATCCAATATTCACCAATGATGCGGTAGTTTTTGGTCTATTGATGGCCTCTTTAGCTTTCGTTTTCCAAACTTCGAGTAGTAGCAACAAAAACTGGAAACGTTTTTATAAAGTTTTCCCACCGCTACTTATGGCTTACTTACTACCAAGTTTCTTAAACTCTTTCGGAATAATTTCTAACGAGCATTCCGAATTATACAAAATGGCAAAACTATATTTATTGCCAACATCTCTAGTTTTAATGACATTGAGCATTGATCTAAAAGCTATAATAAATTTAGGACCTAAAAGTGTAATAATGTTTCTAACAGGAACAGTAGGAATAATTTTAGGAGGACCTCTTGCTATATTAATAGTATCATATTTTTCGCCAGAAACAGTTGGAGGAGTAGGATTTGATGCTGTTTGGCGTGGTTTGACTACTCTTGCGGGTAGCTGGATTGGTGGAGGTGCAAATCAAGCTGCAATGCTAGAAATTTATCAATACAATCCTCAGAAATATGGAGCAATGGTTCTTGTAGATATAATTGTTGCAAATATTTGGATGGCTATATTATTGATGGGAATTGGTAGAACAGCAAAAATTGATAAATGGCTAAATGCTGACTCATCAGCAATTGAAGAATTAAAAGATAAAGTTGCATCTTATACAGCAAGTATTGCTCGTATGCCATCGCTTAAAGATTACATGGTTATTATAGGTGTAGGATTTGGTGTAACAGGTTTATCGCATATGTTTGCTGATAGTTTTCCTGTGTGGTTAGTTGACAACTTTCCTTCACTAAAAGAGAGTTCGTTAAGTTCTAGTTTCTTTTGGTTGATTGTTGTTTCAACAACATTAGGATTGTTGCTATCTTTCACAAAAGCAAAGAATTTAGAAGGAGCTGGAGCCTCAAAAATAGGAAGTGTTTTCATTTACATACTTGTAGCAACTATTGGTATGAAAATGAACATAATGCAGATTTTCGATAATCCAGGACTTTTAATTGTTGGATTAATTTGGATGACTTTCCATGTTTTACTGCTTCTAGTAGTGGCTAAAATAATCAGAGCTCCTTACTTCTTCCTAACGGTTGGTAGTCAGGCAAATGTTGGAGGTGCAGCGTCTGCTCCAATTGTGGCAGCTGCTTTCAACCCTGCACTTGCACCTGTTGGAGTTATACTAGCAGTACTTGGATATGCAGTAGGTACTTATGGAGCAATGCTATCGGCATATTTAATGGAATTAGCATCGCATGTAAACATGTAATTATTATTTAGAATGAAAAATATTAAGGTTTATAAAATCTTTAATTAAATACACAGAAATGAAAAAAATATTATTTGCACTCTCAATTATTGGTATTCTAAGTTCTTGTCAAGAAAAGAAGGATTCCAATTTTGTGATAAAAGGTAAACTAGATGGAATGCGCAAAGGAATGGTTTATCTCAAAAATGAAGTAAATGGAAATTTAGTTACAATAGATTCAATATTCTTGAAAGGAACTGAAGAGTTTGAATTTGAAGGAAATATAGAATCTCCTGAAGTTTTTTACTTAAATACAAGTAGACGTAATTCTCCTAATCTTCCTGTATTTGTAGAGAAAAGCGAAATTACTGTAGATGCAGATGTAAAAGATTTATTATCAGCAAATATTAAAGGTTCTAAAAATCAAGAATTGCTAGATCAATTCAATAAAATAATGGGACGTTTTAATATGCGTAAAAATGAACTTTATGTAAAAAGCCTTCAAGCTAATGCAAAGAAGCATTTTAAAACTTTAAGCAGTATTTCTTCTCAATACAGAAGTAACGAAATAAGAAAAACAAGATATATTTTAAACTTTGCGGTTAGCAATGCTTCTTATGACGTATCTCCTTACATTGCATTAAATTACTTGAGTTCATCTGATATCGTAGTTCTTGATACTATAAATAAATCAATGACTCCAGAAGTTAAAAACGGTAAATACGGAAAAGAACTTAACCAACTTGTTACTCAGCTAAAAGCTACAGCTATTGGAAATAAATTACCTGAAATTATTCAGCAGGATACATCAGGAACAAACATTAAGCTTGAAAACAAAAAGGGATATCTATTACTTAGATTTTGGGGCTCATTTGATAAAAACAGTAGAATATCAATGAACTTATCAAAACATTTAAGCGAAAAATATAATAGCGATGATTTGAAAATTATTGGTATTTCGTTAGACTCAAATAAAGAGGATTGGATAGCAGCAGTAAAAGAAGATAATGTTCCTTGGTTGCAAGTTTCTGATTTGAAATCATACCACAACGAAGCTGTAACAAAATTAGCTATTCGTGTAATTCCTGAAAATGTATTGGTAGATGAAAATGGTATTATTGTAGGTCGTAATGTATCTAGAAAAGACATTAGCAAAATGCTAGATAAATACATTAAAAACAAGAAAGAAGCAGAAGAAAAAGAAACTAAAGAAAAGAAAGACAAAAACTAATATTATTATTAGCTTGCGCCTTCTTTTAATTTAATAATTAATAATCAATTTAAAACTCAACATGAGAAAATTAGCAATGGTTGTTGCATTTGTTGGTACACTTGTATCATGTAGCAATAGCAATGATTTAAAAGTAAACGGAACAATAACAGGATTAGAAAACGGTAACTTTATTGTTGCCAAAATAGAAAACAATAGGCCTACAAATATTGATACTGTAGCCATAAAAGACGGAAAATTCACTTATACTGAAAACTTAGAAAGTCCTGACTTCCGTTTATTTATTTTACAAGAAAATCCTCAAAAAGGAATGTTTATGTTTGTTGGAAACGACAACGTTACTTTAACTAGTAATATTGACAGTTTAGACAAAGCAGACATTAAAGGTTCTAAATCAAACGAAGAGTACAAAACTCTTATCGATTCATTTAAGAAAGTTCAAGAGGAAAAAGGAAAATTATATCAAGAAGCTCAGATGGCTCAAATGCAAAATGATTCTCTAAAATTAGAGTCTCTTAAAGATGCTATCGAGCAAAATGATAAAAAAGCTGAAAACGTTGTTTATGATTTCGCTAAGGCAAACAATAACTCAACTTTATCTGCTTGGGCATTGAATACAATTATTCAAGATTTCAAATACGAAACAATAAACCCAATTTTCGAAACACTTACTCCTGAAGTAAAAAGCAGTAAATTTGGTAAAGAATTAAATGAGAGACTTACTAAGTTGGCTAAATTAGCAGTTGGTGCTGTAGCTCCTGACTTTACTCTTACTACTACTGACGGTTCTGAATATACATTATCTGCACAAAAAGGTAAAGTTGTACTTGTAGATTTCTGGGCACACTGGTGTAAGCCATGTAGAGCTGAGAATCCTCACAATGTAGCTTTAATTGAGAAGTATGGAAAAGATGGATTCACTATCGCTGGTATTTCTGTTGATCGTCCTGCTGATAAAGATAAATGGCTAAAAGCTATTGAGGATGATAAAATTAACTATACTCAAATGTTAGATACTAAAGAAGTAAACAAAGAGTATGATGTTCGTTTCATCCCTACAACTATCTTAATTGATAAAGAAGGAAAAATTATTGCAAAAAACCTTAGAGGAGAAGAATTATCTAAGAAATTAGCTGAGATTTTCGGACACTAAGATTATAACAAATCTAAATTCAAAGCCACTATTCTACTTTCAGAATGGTGGCTTTTTTGGTTATAAACACAAAAAGAAAAAAACTATCCTATTTGCTGATTTAAGTTAATAAATCAATATTTTTGTTTGTAATTAAAATTAATTGAAATGCAACAATACTTCAAGATTCTTATTGCTCAAATAGTAAAGCTTTTCGCTTTTACTCAAATTTTCAGAATTATATTTTATTTCATGTTTATTTCTGATCATGATTTTAAACAAGGAGAATTATTACACGCATGGTACCTTGGAATAAAATTTGATTTAAGATATACACTTATTGTGTTAATACCATTTGCACTAATGGTTGCAATAGCTAGAAATAAAATATTCTCAGGAATTTGGAAAAAAATATCTAGCTCTTATATAGTTTTCGTATTTGTTGCTACTCTCCTACTTTACTTGTTAGATATTGGACATTATCAATATTTAGGAATACGTGTAAATAGTTCTGTTCTTAGATTTGCTACAAATCCATTAATTTCTCTTCAGATGGTTTGGGAAAGTTATCCTGTTTTATGGGGAACTTTTTTCGTAGTGATTTTTGCATTATTCATTACATATATCACTAAAAAGAATTACAAGAAATGTTCTAAAGTAAGATTTAAGAAAGAAACAAAATTGAGTTTTACTTGGAAACTTATTGTAGGTATTTTGATTTATGCTGCGGGTATTTACGGAGCTATTGCATATTATCCACTTCGTTGGAGTCAGGCTATGTTTACGCAAGATCAACAACTACAAGGCTTCGTAATGAATCCAGGAATGAATATTGTTGACACCTACAGTTTTAAAGATACTGGTTTTGATTTAGAAGCTACCAAAGAAACTTTCCCTATAATGGCAGAATACCTAGGGATTAAAAATACTGATACTCTAGATTTTAGACGTCCTATAAAGCCTGTTCCTCATAATAGCAGACCAAATATTGTAGTTATAATGTTGGAGTCTATGGGCTCTTCTAAAATGAGTCTACACGGAAACCCTATGCACGCTACACCTGTTATGGATACTTTAGCTATGCATGGTAGATTTTTTCCAAATTTCTTCGTGCCTGGCGTAGGAACTGCTAGAACAGTTTACACAAGTTTAACTGGTATTCCAGATATTTCTATACAAGAAACAGCTTCAAGAAATCAATTTATTATAGACCAACGTATTATTTTCAATGAATTTGATGGTTACGAAAAATATTATTTCCTTGGAGGAAATGCCAATTGGGCAAATATTAGAGCTGTTTTCGAAAATAATATAGATAGTCTTCACATATACGAAGAAGGAGATTACGACAGACCTCATACCGATGTTTGGGGATTAACAGACTACGATCTTTTCTATGAGGCTGATAAGGTGTTGAAAAAACAAAATGATTCAGGGAAACCATTTATTGCATACATACAAACAGCATCTAATCACAAACCTTACACTATCGGTAATTCTGACAATAATGAGTTTAAAGTACTAGAAGAAAAAGATATAGACATGGATCTTTTTGAAGGTGCTGCTTATGACAATATCGACCAATACAACGCTGTTAGATA
>CAZIYK010000133.1:0-5377 GCA_964543445.1 uncultured Flavobacteriales bacterium | reverse complement strand
GTTAAGCATTAATCTTTTTAGATTGATGCTTTTTTTTGATCCAAAACAAAAAAAAGAGAAAAGATAATTAAATCCTTTCTCCTTCTATATCTTTCTTTAAAAGTCGTACTCTAAAAGTTGGCTATAATTTGTTTAGCAACTCTTAACGCATCTGCTCCGTCACCTAATGTAACTGGTGGACGAGTATCGTTATTTATTGCATCAGCAAATGATTCTAATTCATCTAAAATAGCATTGTTTGGTGCAACCTCAGGCTGTTCGAAATAAATTTGTTTTCTTACACCTTCAGCATTTTGTAAAATCATATCAAATTCACCTGGATTCTCAGGAGCATCTTTCATTCTTACAATCTCACTTTGTTTCTCAAGAAAATCTACTGATACGTATGCATCTCTTTGGAAGAAACGAACTTTACGCATATTTTTCATAGAAATTCTTGAAGCTGTAAGGTTTGCTACACATCCATTTTCAAACTCCAATCTAACGTTTGCAATATCAGGAGTGTCAGAAATAACAGAAACACCACTTGAGTGAACCTCTTTAACTTCCGATTTAACAACACTAAGAATAGCATCAATATCATGAATCATCAAATCTAAAACCACAGGAACATCAGTTCCACGAGGGTTAAACTCAGCCAAACGGTGAGCCTCTATAAACATAGGATTATGAATTTGATCTTTAACTGCAGTAAACGCAGGATTGAAACGCTCTACGTGCCCTACTTGACCTTTTACTTTGTACTTATCAAGCAACTCTAAAAGCTCTTCAGCCTCTTCAACAGTATTAGTAATTGGTTTTTCAATAAATACGTGTTTACTAGCTTCAATAGTTTGCTTAGCAACATCAAAATGCGAAAGAGTTGGAGTAACTATATCTACAACATCTACGGCATTTATTAAATCTTCAATTTTATCGAAATACTTAAAGCCAAACTCTTTTACAACAGCTTCAGCGTTTTCTTTGTTAGGATCGTAAAACCCAACTAACTCGTATTTATCAGATTGATTTAAAAGGCGCAAATGAATTTTACCTAAATGACCTGCACCTAAAACTCCAGCTTTTAACATAATTTCAAATTTTTGTCAAAAGTAATGTTTTATGTTTGTTTGCGGGTAATATATTTCGATGATAATTAATTTTTCATCAAAAAAAATCATTTTCTACATTGTTAGTCAAGTCATTAATTATTATCAATGTTTAAAGTATTCAATTACCTTTTTTTATTAAATTCGCCATTGATAATACACAAATCTCTAGCGATTAGAGTATTTATTAGTGTATTATAACTTGATATAAAATTATTATAAAAATGAAATACGATATTATAGTAGTAGGAAGTGGACCAGGTGGTTATGTTACAGCTATTCGCGCTTCACAGCTTGGTTTTAAAACTGCAATTGTTGAAAGGGAGAATCTAGGTGGAATTTGCTTGAATTGGGGATGTATTCCTACCAAAGCTCTATTAAAAAGTGCTCAGGTTTTTGATTACATGAATCACGCTGAACAATACGGGTTGAAAGCAGAAGGTGTTGAAGCTGATTTTTCGGCAGTAATTTCTCGTAGTAGAGGTGTTGCAGATGGAATGAGTAGAGGTATTGATTTTTTGATGAAGAAAAACAAAATTGATGTTATCAATGGTACTGCAAAACTAAAAGTTGACAAGAAAATTGATGTAACTGATGCTGATGGTAATGTTACAGAATATTCAGCTGACAACATAATTATTGCAACAGGTGCTCGTTCGCGTGTACTTCCAAATCTTCCTCAGGATGGAGAAAAGATTTTTGGTTACCGCAAAGCTATGACTTTAGAAAAACAACCTAAGAAATTAGTAGTTGTTGGATCAGGAGCTATTGGTGTAGAATTTGCTTATTTCTACCACACTATGGGTACCGAAGTAACTATTGTAGAATATCTACCAACTATTGTACCTGTTGAGGACGAAGATGTATCTAAAGCATTACTACGTTCGTTCAAAAAATCAAAGATTAAAGTTATGACTAGTGCAGAAGTAACTTCTGTTGATACTAGTGGTGATGGTGTAAAAGTTTACGTAAATACTAAAAAAGGAGAGAAAGTTATCGAAGCTGATGCTGTACTTTCTGCCGTGGGTATAAAAACTAACATTGAAAATCTTGGACTAGAAGAAGTAGGTATTTCTGTAGAGAAAGATAAAATTGTTGTTGATAAATATTACAACACTAATGTACCTGGATATTTAGCAATTGGTGATGTTGTTGCAGGTCCTGCATTGGCACACGTTGCTTCTGCCGAAGGGATTACTGCAGTTGAAAATCTAAAAGGAATGAATCCTGAACCTATTGATTACGGAAATATTCCAGGATGTACTTATTGCAATCCACAAGTTGCATCTGTAGGTATGACTGAAAAAGCTGCTAAAGAGGCAGGACATGAGGTTAGAGTTGGTAAATTCCCATTCTCTGCTTCAGGTAAAGCATCTGCTGCTGGAGCAAAAGATGGTTTTGTAAAAGTTATTTACGATGCCAAGTATGGTGAAATGTTAGGATGTCACATGATTGGAGATAATGTAACAGAAATGATTTCAGAAGCTGTTGTTGCTCGCAAATTAGAAACAACAGGACACGAAATCCTTAAAGCAATACATCCACACCCAACTATGAGTGAAGCTGTAATGGAAGCAACAGCTGATGCATACGACGAAGTTATACACTTGTAAGAAGAAAACTTTATTAAACAAAAATATCCTTGATGAAATATTCAAGGATATTTTTTTTAAGCAAATTATTCACTAATTTACATATGTATTAAAAAAACAAACTCCTACTATTTCCTATTATGAACTTTATCAAAAAAATAATTCCTCTTTTCATTTTATTCTTCATGGCATCGTGTAGTAATAATTTCGATTCTGCCGAATTGAGTAAAATTAAAATTGGAGATTCTAAAGAGTTATTACTAAAAAAAGTAGGAAAGCCATCAAAAACACAGAAAATTAAACGTTGGACGTACGATGGCAATAACACTATTTACATAGGAAAGAACGGAAAAGTTCAGGACTATTTTATTTCACCTAAAATTGACAGTACAGACAACAACATTGCTGTTCTAGGAAGTTCAAACGATCATGAAACAAAAAGTTTCGAGGATGTTAGAATAGGGATGACTAGAGAAGAACTACTTGGTTTTCTTGGCAAACCTAAATCTATAGAAGATATTGAGATTGTCTTTTTTAAGAAAAATCAGAAATTAATAATCTCTGGTGGTAAAGTAGAGTCTATAGATTTACATGCATTTCAGGATTTGAGCATTTTGGATAAAGTACGCTTAAATTTCAATGGAGGAAGCATGCTAGTTATCAACCTTGCTCTTGCAATAATTATGTTTGGCGTAGCTATAGAAATTGAGTTTAGCCATTTCAAAGAAATAATTCAGCATCCTAAAGCAATGATGGTTGGTGTATTTTCGCAATTCATAGCTCTACCCGCTCTTACTTTTTTATTCATTTGGATAGTTCAGCCCACCGCATCGGTTGCATTGGGTATGATTTTAGTAGCAGCCTCTCCTGGAGGCAATATCTCTAATTTCATGACATCATTAGCAAAAGGTAATTCGGCATTATCTATAAGCCTTACAGCATTTGCAACAGTTATGGCCATATTTATGACTCCTTTAAACTTTTCTTTCTGGGGGAATTTATATTCTGAGACATCTTCTATGGTTGTTCCTATTAAAATAGATCCTTATCAGATGGTAAAAACTGTGATGCTTTTACTTGGTATTCCTGTTGTTTTAGGATTACTATTCAGAAAATATTTTGAAGAATTATCTTACAAAATAGCAAAACCGTTAAAGATATTCTCGTTAGTGTTTTTTATAGGGCTGATTATTGGAGCAATGAGTATGAATTTCGAATTCATTATAAATTATGTTCATTTAATAATTTTATTAGTAATAGCACACAACCTTATCGCTCTATTAACGGGATACTCTTTAGGTGCAATTTTCAAATTATCAAAAAGAGATAAAAGAACTCTATCAATAGAAACAGGAATTCAGAATTCGGGTTTGGCACTTGTGCTAATATTTAATCCTAAATTGTTTGATGGACTTGGAGGAATGGCATTTATAGCAGCAGTATGGGGAATATGGCACATTGTTTCTGGATTAATTATTGTTTCAATATGGAGTAAAATATCTCCTTTAGATTCCACTAAATAGATATTAAAATAGATTTTATGAGTTTCAATACAATAGAAAAAAAATCATTAACCTATTCTGTCATTAAATTCTTTGTATCAAAAGTATTTAATACTTTTTATCAAGTAAGTGTCGATAACCAATGCGACATAGAAGAAGGAGAACCTATAATTTACGCTCCCAACCATCAGAATGCTTTAATCGATCCTCTTGTAGTTTTATTCACTAGAGAAAGACAACCTGTTTTTTTGGCACGTGGAGATATATTCAACAACAAATTTGTTGCTGAGCTCCTGTATACGATAAAAATGCTACCTGTTTTTAGAATCAGAGATGGCTTTGATCAGCTACATAAAAACCAAGCTATTTTCGATAAAACAATGAGTGTTATTGCTAGTGGAAATGGACTTGGTGTTTTCCCTGAAGCAAATCATGCTGGGTTCAGAAGGCTAAGAATATTGAAAAAAGGAATTGGTAGAATGGCTTTCCAAACAGAATTGCATTACAATGAAGAAATTGGTGTGAAGATTGTTCCTGTTGGGATAGAATACGAACACTATTACTGGTTCAGATCAAAAGTACTTATTACCTATGGCAAAGCAATAACGGTTAAAGATTATTTAGAAGAATATAAGAATGATGCACCGAAAGGGTTGAATGCTCTTAGCAAAGCTATTTCAGAAGGAATAACTCAACTGATGGTGAATATTTCTTTAAAAGACGAAAATGAGTATGAGGTTACAAATTTCCTTACTGAAGTAAATTACAACGCTAAGAATACCGATTTAAGCTTATCATTTAAAGATAAAATTGGATTAGATAAAATAATCGTCAATAAAATAATTGAAAGCAAAGAAAAGAATTCAGGCTATTTTTATGATTTAATGACAAAAGCTAAAGAATACAAAGATGCGTTGAAAGCTATAAAAACGGATGATTATAGTATTGGCGTATTAGCTAACAAAAAATCGTACTTGTACTTCTACCCTATCTTAATTTTAACTTTTCCCATGTACCTGATAGGACTTTTGTTTAATTACATTCCGTACAAAATACCGTATCTCATTACTCGTAAAATACCTGACATACAATTTCATGCAACAATGTATTTTGCAATAGGAGGATTAATTCTATTCCCTATGTTTTATACAATCTATTTTATTGTATTAAAGAGTTACTTAGGTATAGGAGTGGC
>CAZIYK010000132.1:3911-5394 GCA_964543445.1 uncultured Flavobacteriales bacterium | reverse complement strand
ATAACAAAATCTATGAAGAAATGTCGATGATATTAAGCAACCCTATATCTATTTTCAACAATAGATATAGGGTTTATCCAAATGGTAAAGTTTATTCTGTAAAAAGAAGATCTTTTTTAAGACCATCGTTCAACAAAACATTGAACGATTATACATATTATTTAACTATAGCCGAGAATACACCCAAACTATTTTTCGCTACTTCTTTGGTTTACAACAGTTTTCACCCTGGCACTTACGACAGAGCTAAACATCGAATAGTAAGGATAGATGGCAACAAAAAAAACTTCAAATTAGACAATTTGAAGCTTCTTACTAAAGAACAATATTTTCATTTTGTAGCAAACAAAGTTTACAAAGCAGGTGACTACAAATACCGAAACGAAATTTACACAGATATACCCAACATAAATTTCCACAAGATTTCAAAAAGCGGAAAAGTACTGAGTTTCATCAAGGGCAAACCTCATCTATGCAAAGCTCGCAAAGCTGCTGATGGATCTGATTTAATATCAATAACTATTGATTACCGTAAACAGAAAAGTATTTATCCTAAATCGTTAGCCAAAAAGATTTTTGCGAGTTAATGCAACTTGTCAAGTTATAATCTAGAGAATCTACTCCTCCCCTTCTTCTAGCTCTTCTTCCCAGTCTAGATACTCGTTCCACCAATCGAGCATCTCTAGTTTTAATTCCTGCAACTCTACATCATCTATAGCTCCATCGTACTCTTGCACAACATTAAATTGATAACCTAACTTGCCTTCTACAACTTCTGCCAAGAATCTAGGTTTTTGAGTATGCAAAATAAACTCTTTCAAATCCTCGCTATTAATAGGATTTTCTGCCATTAAAAATTTTGAAATTTCCATATCTTACTTTTTTATTTATATCAACTTTTCAAATCTATACCCTAAATCAGAATAATACTTCAATACTTTGGGTAGTGCAATTTTAAGTCTTGGAAATGCTTGCATACTATCGTGAAAAACAATTATCGATCCTTTATCCGCATTAGCTACAACATTATTAAAACATTGCTCTCCATCTATGGAATCATCAAAATCACCAGGCATTACATCCCACATTACAATTTTATAGTCATCTTTCAATATCTTGTACTGCTTCCTCTTTAGCTTCCCAAATGGTGGACGAAACAACCTACTATCAATAATTTCAGTTGCCTTCTCTACATCTTCTAAATATACCTCTGATTTAGTTTTAAACCCATTGAAATGACTAAACGAATGATTCCCTAATGCATGTCCACTATCTTTTAGAACATCGTACAGATTAGGATTATCAACAACTTTATGTCCTAAACAAAAGAATGTTGCCTTAGCATTATATTTTTCTAATTCTTCTAACACAAAACTAGTAACGCCCTCGGTTGGTCCATCATCGAATGTTAAATACAATACTTTTTCTGAAGATTTCACATGCCAAATAGCCTCGGAGTAAATCCAACGCAAAAAGAATGGAA
>CAZIYK010000132.1:0-3811 GCA_964543445.1 uncultured Flavobacteriales bacterium | reverse complement strand
TATCGTCATTTCGACCGAACCTGACTTGCTAGCAAACAGGATGAAGAAATCTCACGTATTAAAGAAACCACATCTCTTTACCATGAGATCTCTCCATGCGCTATACCTGCCTAACCGGCAGGATAGGCTTAGTCGAGATGACGTACCTCACTAAGCTAACCTTTCTATGTAAAAATAGAAAAACCGTTTAAGAAAATCACTTAAACGGTTTTAAAATACTATAATTTAATCGATTAAATACTAAACATATTTATTAGCTCTCTAAACTTAGGTTCGTATTCATCGAATAATTTTTTATCATTCTGAGAAGCTATTTGCAATAAACCTTGATACTCACTCAATTTAATCTGAATATCGTTTTGTAATGCCAACTGACCACTTCTTTCAAATCTACTATAATACTTCACCTCTTCATAGTTGTCTTCTAGGAATTCTTTCAATAATGCTGAACCTTTATCTTTAGCTCCTGCTCTGAAATAATTATCTATAATTCCCATCACAAAATGATTTTTGTAATATATGCTAGTTGGCAAGTTCTTCATTGTCATATCTAAAACTTCAATAGCCTTATCGTTCTTTCCTTCATCAACTAAAGCTCCTGCCAAACGACCTACATTGCTACGAACCGACCACGATGATGTTCTTCTATTAGTTTCATCCATGTACAAATCTTTATTACCGAAATTTTTCCAATCCCAGCTCATTACTTTCTTGTACATAACATCAGTGTCAATACGTCCCATTTCCATACCATCGCGTTTAGTCTTGATAGGTACAATCTTATATGCCAAACCTTCTAATTGGAAATAATCATCTAGATAAAGGAACGATTTTGATGAATAACCCGCTGTAACAGCAAAATACATTGGACGTTTCCAATTATTATTTGCTATCATATCAATTATCATTAAATCTTTCTTCTCAAGAGCATTGCCTTTCAAGTCCCAATTCATGTGGTCTAGTATCAGAGATGAATCTTTTAACGCAACAACATGATTCTCTAGAACTGCTTTTTTATCAACAGGAATAACAAGTTTTTTTGTTGGATAAATTACTTCGTTTGACGTTTCATTAAACTGAACTTTAGTTTTAGGATCATCAGAACTTATCCAATCTATAAACTGCTTAACTGTAATTCGTTTGTCTGCAATTCCGTATTTATCATAAAAATATGCTACATCACGAGTTCCTTGTCTGTAAAGATTATGTGTCATTTGTGATGGTATAGCATCAGCTTCGTAAGTTTTACGTTTCATCTGATCTATATACCAATCAGTATTCAACAACGAAAGGTTTACAACTTTCACATCTGTACGATAACCTTCTACTTCTTGCACATACCAAAGTGGGAAAGTATCGTTATCACCGTAAGTAAACAGTATTGCATCCTTGTCAACAGAATCGAGATACATTTTTGCAATATCTCTTGCCGAAGTTCTTCCTGATCTGTCGTGATCATCCCAGTTTTCCTTAGCCATTACTCCAGGAATAAGTAGAGTAAGAATAAATGTTAGGCCAATAGCTGAAAATTTAGGACTAAACTTAGCTGATAATTTTTCGTATAAAGCCCAAACTCCAATTCCTATCCACATGGCGAATACATAGAACGAGCCTACTACGGCATAATCTCTTTCTCGAGGTTCAAATGGTTTTGGACTGGTATAAATTAAAATCGCAATTCCTGTCATAAAGAAGAACAAGAATAAAGAATATGCATCTTTAGGGTGATATTGAAATTGATAAATCAACCCAACTAACCCTACCAATAAAGGAATAAGGAAATACATATTTCGTCCTTTATTGTTTGCAAAGTCTTTAGGTAAATTATCTTGAGGACCTAATCTTGCTTCATCTAAGAAAGTTATTCCACTAATCCAATTTCCTTTTGTTGGCTCAAATTTTCCTTGAATATCATTCTGACGACCAGCAAAATTCCACATAAAATATCTCATGTACATATACCCAACTTGGTAGTCCAAGAAATATTTCATGTTTTGCATAAATGTAGGTTTTCTACCAATAGGTGGATTTCCTGCAATAGCCTTATACATTTTTATGTGATTAGGATCTGATGAATACATTCTTGCCCAAAATCCAACATGTCTTTTATCTATGTTAGGAATAGTTCCTTTCTTATCGTCAACCATTATGTATTTACCAGAAGCATCATCTTCTTCGTAAACAGGTGTACCATCAAGATAAGGCTTCTCCTCATCTAGTTTCATTCCTCCATCGTAAGCTGTGTACATTGCTCCGTAAATAACTGGCCACTCACCATACTGAACACGATTGTAATAATCTAAAAGTGTTACCGCAGTAGAAGGATTGTTTTCGTTAATTGGAGTATTAGTATTAGCTCTTATGGCAACCATCATATAGTTAGAGAAACCGATAAGCATAAACATTACCGATAGCACAGCAGTATTTACTACCACCCATCCTCTTTTTCTTGTATAAAGTAAGGCTCCAACAAATGCAGATATTAAAAGAATTCCTGCAATGATAGTTCCTGAGTGGAAAGGCATTCCGAAAGTATTAACAAAGAATAATTCCATTTTTCCGAAGAACATCATCGTATAAGGGAACACTCCTTTGAATACGAAACCGAGAATCGCCACTATAACGAAATTTGCAATAACAAATTTCTTGAAATCTACATCTTTAAATTTCTTGAAATAAACAATAAATGCAATAGCCGGAATTGTTAATATCACCATTAGGTGAACACCAATTGCCAAACCGTATATGTACGAAATCAACACCAACCAACGAGATGCTCTATTATCATCAGCTTCATCTTCCCATTTCAATCCAAGCCAGAAAACTAAGGCAATAAGGAACATCGCCATTGCATAAACCTCACCTTCAACAGCCGAAAACCAAAAAGTATCAGTAAAAGTAAATCCTAAGGCACCTACAACTCCACTACCTATAATTGCAAAGATTTTGTTTTGATCTAATTCTGAATCTTTAGTAGCAATTTTTCTCACCATGTGAGTGATAGACCAGAAAAGGAATAAAATTGCAAATGCCGAACTTATTGCCGACATAGCATTTACCATTTTAGCCAATGCCATCTCGTTACCAAATGCGAAAGTAGCTATTGCTGCACCAAGCATCTGAAACAAAGGAGCTCCAGGAGGGTGACCAACTTCTAGTTTTACTGCCGTAGAAATATATTCCCCACAATCCCACAAACTAGCTGTAGATTCTATTGTAGACAAATAAGTAAAACTGGCAATAGCAAACACTATCCACCCAATTATATTATTCCATTTCTTGAATTGCTTCATTATTTTATATCTATTAATTATGATAGTTCGTTGTACAACCGGCGAATTTAACAAAACTTATTTAGCTTACTAAAATTTTAACCTTAATTAATAATTAAAAAACACCCGATGCAGATACAAACCACCTATTAGAAAAAAAATCGAAAAAATATTTGTGTCGTATTACAAAACACTTATCTTTGCACCCGCATTAGAGAAAATCATGCCCCATGGTGTAATGGTAACACATCGGTTTTTGGTGCCGCTATTCAAGGTTCGAGTCCTTGTGGGGTAACAAATTTTCTCAACTGCAACAAAGGTACTGCCCCATGGTGTAATGGTAACACATCGGTTTTTGGTGCCGCTATTCAAGGTTCGAGTCCTTGTGGGGTAACACTTTATAAAGCTTTAAGATTTATTCTTGGAGCTTTTTTTTGTGCTCTGTTTTTGCGTGGAAGATGCAGTTTCAAAGGATCAAGTGCATTTTCGGGGGGAGGCTAAAAAATTACGCATATAATTTACAAAGTCTAAAAAGGAAG
>CAZIYK010000131.1:0-5396 GCA_964543445.1 uncultured Flavobacteriales bacterium | reverse complement strand
ATGCATCTTTGGAGCTACACAACAGCCCCTCTTTGGTGTAGGCGTAGGTATGGGTGGCTTCGTTTGCCAAGAGAATCGCTGTGAGGTTGTAGGCTTTATCATACTCATAGGTGGTTGTCACTCCTGCTTTGGTATGTGAAAGAGGTTTAGGGTTAACCCCCTCATAACCAAAGGACTCCACAAGCTCATCATTTTTTACCACCGACAACAAGCGTCCCTGCTCATCGTAGCTCTTTACAACCTTCGCTCCTCCTCTTGTCTTTTGGGTGGCTTGGTGGGTTTGGCTGTTAGATGAAATTTAGAGAGAAATTTTTGCTTTTTACTCTCTAGTTTTTAAAAAATGACTGATAAATTTTAAAAAAATAGTCATTTTTTATTCAAGGAGTCCGTTTGGACGCGTGGACAGGACACTAATGAAGCTATCTTACTTTTTAATATGCTTTTTTTATTTTCACTCAACTCTGATAAAGCTTGTTCCGTATATAAAGCTTTTTTAAAAGATGAAAAAGATTTCCAAGAACAATCAAAAAATCTATTTTCTTCTTCTATGAAAAGAACAACCTCTCCTTTTCTTTTTAAATCAAGACAATAAACTCCAACTCCTCCACATATTGCAAAAGGGAGATATTCATATGTATTAATATTTAAACCAAACTCTTTTAAATCTTCTAAAGATCTTTCTATTGTTAAATTTCCATATATAAAAGGCAAAAAACTACTAAGAGGTAATATGTTTTTTAGACTTAGAACTATAGTTTCTTGCTCTGGATAACCTCCATTACACTGTTCGTAATGATATAAGAATTCATCTAATACATAAGTGTTTATATTTAATTTTTCCAATAATAATAAAACTTCTTTTTTTTCAATTTTTTTTGCACATTCTATAAATTTCATTTTTTTCCTTTTTACCATGTTTTAAATATAATACTATTTCCTGTGGCTTTTTTATATTGACTCCCCCTCCTATATGAGGAATACCTGCATGTGCATTTATTTCAACTAATTGCATTGTTCCTTTGTTTGTAGATGGATTATAATCATCAACATGATGCCATACATAACCTTTCGGTGTACTCACTTGTCCTAAACCTTTTAAACTTGCTTCTCTAAAGTCATCATGATAATTTCCAGTATAATCTATCTCAACAATAGAATTCCCTTTTTTAGAATATAAAGCATTACTATCAGAATAATCAAGACCACCATTTTCATTTTGTTTTACCCCTGTATAGCCTCTCTCTTTTAATTTTTCTAATGATTTACTAAATTTTTTATCAACTTTTTTTACTACATCTTCAATCTCAACAACATCTTTATCATTAACAACTCCATCACCATTAGTATCTATGGTACACTTACACTTCATCAACCCAAAAGGGTCAACCCAAGAAACAGGATTCGGAGCATACTGATAAAGATTCACGCCACCAAGTAGCCCAATAGGGTCTTGGGAGATAAACCGACCTATCTCAGGGTCATAGTAACGGAAACGGTTGTAGTGTAGTCCTGTCTCTGCGTCATAGTATTGACCTTGAAATCTAAACGACTGAACTATTTTACTCTTTTCTTCTTTACTCTCTTCTTGGTTATAACTCTCTTTGGCTACCTTGCCCCAAGTTTTGTATTGAGCTTCCCAAACAATGTTACCCTCTTCGTTGGTTAACTCTCTTGGTGTTCCTATTTGGTCGGTGTGGTAGTAGTTTATGTTACTCTTCTCATCTATGAGTGCCAATGGCGTAAAGCTATTTTGTTCGTAGATATAGGTTTGTGTTGTGTTGTCTGTTTGTTCTGTTAGGAGTCTGTTTCCATCCCATGTGAAGTAGGTTGTTTGGTTAATCTCTTTGTCGTTATGAGTTTGGTAGAGTTTGCGTGTTCTTCTTCCAAAGGGGTCATAGTCATACTTATAGACTTTGGTTTCATTCTCTTTGTGTATGGTTGAGCTTATGAGTTGATGTTCGGCATCGTACTCTAGCTCTATGGTGGTATGGTTACCTATCTTTTTGTTGGTTAGGTTTCCAAAGCCATCATAGTGGTAACGCTTATCTTCATAGGTCTCTATTTGGTTATGTTTGACTTTGGTCTGCTCTTTGTCATTGGGGTCTAGCAGGTTATGAGCTGGGTCAAAGCTAAAGGTCTCTGTTTGTAGAGGAGAGACGGTTTGGAGTATTTGACCTATATCATCATAGCTATAGCTTGTTTTTCCTAAGCGTCTGTCATCTATCTCTGCTAACTCTCCTGCTTGGTTGTAGCTGTAACTTCTGTGAAGCAGTTCAGCTTCTGCGTTGAGGGTATGGACATCGTTTAGTTGTTCTTGGTTGTAGGTTGTTTGGGTTAGGAGTCTTCCTAAGCTATCATACTCTTTAAAACTCTCTAGTAACCCTTGGGTTCTACTCAGTTCACGGTTGAGTTCATCTCTTTGGATGGTGGTAATGGTTTTACCCTCTATGCTTATGGCTTCTACTGCTCCTATTTCGTTGTAGCCGTACGCTACTTCTCTTTGGTCAGGCAGAGTGGTTTTAACTCTGTTACCTAAAGCATCATACTCATGCTCTAAAGTTTTGACTATCTCATTATCATCTTTGGTTAGGGTTATTGTCTCTTTGGTAATGAGTCCTAATTCATTGTATTCAAAGTTGACTCTATTGGTTCGATTAAGAGCCTCAATGAGGTTTCCTCTTAGGTCATATTTATAGGCAGATTGGTTTTGTTTATCTCCTAGTTGTACGGTTTTGTAACTGTACTCTCCTATGGGGTTATGCTCTAGGTAGGTCTCTTGGGTTTCGTTCTCTTTGGTGGTAACTTCTTTTTTGAGGAGATTATCTATGGCATCGTAGTGGTACTCTGTTGTGAGTCCATCTAACCCTTGCTCTTTTTTGAGTCGGTCTAGTGGGTCATACTCAAAGTGGTAGCTCTCTTGGTTTTCATTGATGAGACTTTCCAGTCGTCCTATCTCATCATACTCATACCCCATACTGTTTCCAAGGGCATCTGTTTTTTTAGAGAGTTTTCCTTTTTCGTTGTAGTGGTAGTAACTCTTTTTTCCTGCTCTGTTGGTATGGCTTATGAGTTTACCTTGTTCACTGTACTCATAATCCTCTGTTGAGTTATCAGGGTAGAGAACTTGAGTTATTTTATCTTCATGGTAGAGGTATCGGGTCTTTTGTTGCAGAGCATCTTTTGTGAAGATGAGTTTAGCATCTCTATCGTAACCATACTCTCTACTTTGTCCTAATGCATTGGTATATTTTATGAGGTTTCCACTTAGGTCATACTCAAAGTAGCTACTATTTTTAGTAGCATCTACTATCTCTATGGGCAGACCTCTAGCATCTCTTATATACTCTGTTACTGCTCCGTTGGGGAGGGTTTTTTTAGTGAGGTTTCCTTGTTTATCATAGTCAAGTTTGGTTGTACCACCTAAGCTATCTATTATCTCTATGGGTTGGCTATCTTGGTTGTAACTTACTTGGAGTGATTGCCCTTTGGAGTTTTTTATGACAATAGGGTTTCCTGTTGCATCACGCTCATACTCTTTACTCTGTCCTATTTTATCGGTTAACTTTTTAAGCAGTCCATCATCATCGTACTCCATCTCTGTACGTTGACCAAGAGCATCAACTTTAGCTGTCAGATATTTATCTTCATCAAAGACAAATATCTCTTTTCTTCCTAGACTATCGGTAACCTCTGTCTCTTTTTCATTATAAACAATGGTTTTATCTTCACCCTCACTACTATGGGCTTTGATGACTTTACCTTGTGGGGTATACTCATCATAGCTGTAGTAACTCTTGAGTCCACTACGGTTTCCATGAAAGACCATTATGTGATTTTTATACGCAAACTCTCTACTGGTTTGACCATAAGCATTAACAACTTGAACCAAGTCACCCTCTTTGGAGTAGTGGTAGGCAACAAGAGAAGTGGTTTGGGTTTTTATCTGAGGTACTTCGGCTCTTTTTAGCTCTTTTTGTCGTTCACCATCACAAGGGGTTATGGCAGATATTCTTGGCTGATTTACATTACCATGGACATAAGAGAGTTCTAAAAGTTTTCCACTTTTAAACTCTATTAGCTGTTTTCCATTAACAATCTTATGGTTTAATTGATGTTCAACAACGCCAACAAGCCGTGTTCCTCTCTCTAAGGTAGTATGGTACTTTAACTCAAACAGACGATTATTGTCACTCGTCATAAACGCTATCTGTTCATCATCATTATAAAAATAGGCTATTTGGTTATCATTTTTATCAAACTCTTTTACTAAAGTGTAAATATGTTTTTTATTTTTTGAAGCTTTAAAGAGGTAAGTAACGCCTGAAGAGGTTCGTAGCTCATAGTGTTGTTCATCTCTTCTAAAGAGTGTCAATTTATCCAGTGGGAAGAACTGCTCTTCTCCTACTTCTAAATTATCAAACAGTATCTCTCTTCCATAGCTATCTACAAAGAGAAGCCCTTTGAGTGTCTCTTCTAAAACAATTTCAAATTCAAGTTGCCAACCTTGACCTAAGAGACCTACTTTTGGGTTATCTGAGGTATAAGTTCTTTGCCACGAGATAGCCAAAGGTGCTTCAATGGTAAAATCATTATCTTCTTTCCCTGAGAGAACTTTAAAACCTAAAGCATGAACTGGTTGAGCTGTAGCTTTAGCAGCACAGGCTGCTTTACACTGCTTAATTTGCTCTTTGGTCAATACTGTTTTTCCTGGTGAAGCATCTTTTGCATCATTTGATTCTGTGTTAGTTGGTGTTTTTGTTCCTGTTTTAGTATCTTTTTTAATTTTATTCTTAGCTACTTTTACTACTTTTTTTAGCCCTTTTCCTGCTAATCCAACAGCTTTACCTATCGGAACAACACTTGCAATTTGTCCTCCAGCACTAAGGTTCGCTGCTGCTGTAGGATTTTCTTTTGCCCAAGCATCATACTCTTTCCCTACATATTCCATACCCTCATTCATCTTTTGACCAGCATAAGCTTTACCTTCATCTATTTTTGAACCAGCATAATCAATAGCTGCTGCTGCATTAGGGTTGTTCTTTCTAAAATCTGTGTAAAGTTCATTACCAGTTTGTTCTATTTGCTGATAAGTCTCTGTATTTTGTATATACTGTTCGGCTTCATCAATTTTGTCTAAAACATTATTCCCAATTTCTTGCGTCTTTTTATTATTAATCATAGAGCCAACAGCCTCTGTCACAAATCCAATAGCTCCCCCCACATGTTGTAGTGTATCAGAGTACCATGCTTGGTCTTCTCGTCCAGCTATACTTTCACGATTTTTTCCATACTCATCCCAATCATTTGACCAACTATCTGCAACAGCACTCCAATAGCCCTCCAACCCAAACGGGTCAAAATAGTTAACAGGACTGTTCCCAACATACCGATAAAAG
>CAZIYK010000130.1:0-5424 GCA_964543445.1 uncultured Flavobacteriales bacterium | reverse complement strand
TTTTTTTAGTATTTTTTCTGTCTTATTTTATCTCGTAAACTAAACCAACAGCTAATAAAGATTTTAATTGTAATCTTGATCCTTCTCCTCCAGTTTCAGTTGTAAACTTCACATCATCATCATAAATACCTTGTACAAGAAAATCAATAGATAAATATTTTGTTGCCTTAACAAAGAATTTAGCAGTCCAATCGATATCTACATTTTGTGGATTTTTCAAATAATTAGAATACAATCTTACTAAGTGTTCCATACCAAAATGTTCGTTGAAATCTTTTTTCCAATTTAGGTTAACGTAAGCACCAAATTCATATCTAATATTTTCACCCGGATCAACACCAAAAGCTCCTGCATTAGATAACGAATCATTCTGAACAAAAGTAACTTTTGAAGATACTGGCGACATATTAATTTTGAAATTCTCATTAGCAGAATATTCCATACCCGGAGATACCGTTAAATAACCTGGAGCCATAAATTCAGAATTAACTCTTTTTACTCCTGCATCGTCCTTCTCAAATCCTTGATCAAATTGTGTTCTAAAGTTTGCTTCAAATGTATAAAACCATTTTTCGCTAGCCTTATATCCATACATAGATGTAATATCTATTCTGTCGTCTGTTTTTTCAAAATCGTTTGATCCTTGCTTATTTGTACCGTACAAGAATATTGCTCTGTTATCCCATTTCGAATTATCTTTCAAATAATTGTACTGATAATCCATAGAGAACAAAGCAGACAATGCATTTTCTCCACCGGCAGACCAATTAGATAAGGCAATACTTCCTAATGAAATTTTAGATGTTCCTGTAAATTTCCAAGCCTTTGTAGAATCTTGTGCTTGAATTTGATTAACTGTAAAAAATAATACAGCCAATAGTAGTGTAATTTTTCTCAACATAGAATTAAATTTAAGATTAGTAGAATAAAAAAAGAACCTCTTGTAAACAAGAGGTTCATAATACTTTCACTTTATTAAGAAACTCTTCTTTGGAGCTTTTTAATAAATCTTTTAGCTAGTTTTCCAGTGATAGTTCTTTTACGTTTGAACACATACACACTGTCAATAGACTCAATTAATTCGTTAGTTACCTTTTGGCGACGTGCGCTTATTACCTCAGTAAACAAACGTCCGTTGATGTTATAGGAAATTCTAACCATTATTACTTTTTTAGTTGTAGAGTTAATAAATTATTTATTAATAAATTCAATTATTGGTTGAATAATTAATGATTCAAATATACATTATTTTTATATCTCTACAAATCAAGCACTTTTGTTTACATATTTTCAATAAAAAACTAAAAACAAATAAGAATCAACAAATAATCAGCTTTGACTTTAAATTATTCTCATAGCAACATTGTTTTTTTTAACAAGTTTTCAGTGTAAATGTTAAAGAAATCTTAAAATAGTTAAAAAAATCGATATTTACAATAAAAAAATGTCACCATTCATTATTACCATCCTGAATATCAGTAAAATACAAAACATTAAAAATGTTAATTTTTCATGAATTCCCCGTATAACAGGCATCTTATATACCTTTTGTTGATAAAAAACTTTCCTATTTGTCTTAAATTTATCTTAAAAATTTACTTTTACATATAAATCTAAATCTGATAAACACAATAACAAAACTTCATCGATGTATATAATTTTTGACACTGAAACAACTGGTTTACCTAAAAATTATAACGCACCTATTTCTGATTCTGAGAATTGGAATAGATGTGTACAGTTAGCTTGGCAGGTTCACGATGTGAAAGGAGAACTTGTTGAAGTCAAAAATTTCATCATTAAACCCGAAGGATTTACCATACCATTTAACTCTGCACAAATACACGGTATTACCACCGACAGAGCAAAAAAACAAGGTATGCCCCTTGAGTTTGTTTTAAATGAATTCAATAAAGATTTAGAAAAATGTAATTTTCTAGTTGGACACAATATCAACTTCGATATAAATATTGTTGGTGCCGAATATTTAAGAGCCGGAATTACACCTAGCAAAGTTTTTGAAGATGCTGTTTCGCAATTAGAAAAGATTAAAGAAATAAGAGAGTTAGAAGAAGAAAAAAAGGCTCTTCAGGACAAAACTCTTGCTGCTGAAAAACAAAATGAAATAGTTTCACTCCAAAACACTTACAACCTCACAAAAGACTCATACCCTGTTAACACTTTAGATACAAGTGGAAATTGGGATTTAATGGAGTACGATACTGAGACAAAAAGTTATACAGGATCGAGATTGCTTCGTCCTTCTCTTACTAAACTATACAAATCATTATTTCATGTTGGTTTTGATGAAGCTCACAATGCTTCAGCCGATGTAGAGGCAACCACTAGATGTTTTTTAGAACTACTTCGTACTAACGATAAATATGTAAATAATTGGTCTCTTGATCCTGAGAACATTTCTCAACTAAGAAACTATTACACTACTACAGTAGAATTAATTGGTTTAAATATTGAACCATATAAACCAATTGAAACTGAATCAGAAAGCGAAGTAGATTCAGCTACAACCGATGTAGATGTAAAAAGCAAGATTGATTTATCAAAATACCAATACTCACATTTACACAATCACACTTCATTTTCTATACTTACAGCAACAACCGAAATCCCTACACTTGTAGATAAAGCAATAGCTTTAGGAATGCCTGCTGTTGGTATTACCGATCATGGAAATATGTATGCTGCATATCATTTTGTGAAATATGTAAATGCGAAAAACGACGAACACAAAAAGAAAATTGAAGAGGGAGAAATAGAGGGAGATCCTAACGTGCCATTGATAAAGGGAATGGTTGGTAGTGAGTTTTATATTGCCGAAGAATGGACAAGAACCAAATTTACAAAAGACAATCCCGATAGAAGATTTACTCAAGTTTTACTTGCCAAAAATAAGGTAGGATATCACAATATTTCTAAGCTTAGTTCTTTCGGACATATTGATGGAATGTATGCAGGTATCCCTCGTATTGGTAAGGAATTACTACCAGAGCACAGAGAGGGATTAGTTGCATTTACAGGAAGCATTACAGGAGAAATTCCTAGTTTAATTCTTAATGTTGGCGAAGAAAAAGCAGAGGAAGCTTTTAAATGGTGGCTAGATTTATTTGGCGATGATTTCTATGTTGAACTCATTCGTCACGGTCTTGAAGAAGAAGATTATGTAAATGAGGTATTACTTCGATTTGCAAAAAAATACAACGTAAAATATATAGCTCAAAATAATACTTACTATCCTGACAAGGAAGATTCAGAAGCACACGACATTCTTCTGTGTATAAGAGATGGCGAAAGTAAATCTACTGAAATAGGAAGAGGTCGTGGTTTTAGATTTGGATTTCCAAACAATGAATTCTATTTCAAAGATCAGGATGAGATGAAGGAATTATTTAAGGATATTCCTGAATCTATTGTCAACATAAAAGATGTAACTGACAAAATTGAGCCTTATGTTTTAGCTCAACCAGTTTTACTTCCGGAGTTTGATATCCCCGAAGAATTTGTTCACGAAGAAGACAAAAAAGATGGAGGTAAAAGAGGTGAAAATGCATACTTGCGCCACCTTACTTACGAAGGAGCAAAAAGGCGTTGGGGAGAAGATGGAATAACCGACGAAATTAGAGAACGATTAGATTTCGAGTTAGAAACTATTAAGATGACTGGTTACCCTGGTTATTTCTTAATTGTACAAGATTTCACTACCGAGGCTAGAAAAATGGGAGTTTCAGTTGGTCCAGGTCGTGGATCGGCTGCCGGTTCTGCCGTAGCTTATTGTATAGGTATTACCAATATCGACCCTATTAAATACGATTTACTTTTCGAGAGATTTTTGAATCCTGACAGGGTTTCACTTCCCGATATTGATATTGATTTTGACAACGAAGGAAGACAACGCATCATAGAATTTGTTGTTGAAAAATACGGTAAAAACCAAGTTGCCCAAATTATCACCTACGGTACAATGGCAGCAAAATCATCAATTAGAGATACTGCCCGTGCCCTAGAATTACCTCTTCACGAAGCAGACAGAGTTGCAAAACTAGTTCCTGATATTAAGCTCAAAAAGCTTTTTAGCATGGACGATGAACAACTTTCTGAAAAGCTAAAAAACAACGCTGAAGATATTGAGAGAGCAAATCAACTTAAAGAATTATCTACAGGACACGATTTAACTGCTGAAGTAATAAATCAAGCACGTGTACTCGAAGGCTCAGTTAGAAATACTGGTATTCACGCCTGTGGGGTTATCATTACTCCTTCTGATATTAGAGAGGTTGCACCAATGAGTACCGCCAAAGATTCTGACCTGTTAGTTACCCAATTCGACAACTCTGTTGTAGAAGAAGCGGGGTTGCTAAAAATGGACTTCCTGGGCTTAAAGACTCTTACTCTTATTAAGGATACGGTTTCCATCATAAAGAAAAGGCATGGAATTGAAATAGATCCTGATGAAATATCATTAGAAGACGAGAAAACATACGAGCTTTTCCAACGAGGTGAAACCATTGGAGTGTTCCAATACGAATCTCCTGGTATGCAAAAATACCTTAGAGAATTACAGCCAACTCAGTTTGCCGATGTAATTGCAATGAATGCTTTGTATCGTCCAGGACCTTTGGAATACATTCCTTCATTTATTAGACGTAAACACGGTGAAGAAGAAATAACATACGATATTCCTGCTTCAAAAAAATACCTAGAGGAAACTTATGGTATTACGGTTTATCAGGAGCAGGTAATGAGACTTTCGCAATTGCTAGGAAACTTTACCAAAGGTGAGGCCGACATGTTGCGTAAAGCCATGGGTAAAAAGATTTTCTACTTGCTTGAAAAACTTAAACCTAAATTCCTTGCAGGTTGTGAGTCTAATGGACACGATGTAAAAGCAGCAGAAAAAATCTGGAAAGATTGGGAAGCATTCGCATCGTATGCATTCAACAAATCGCACTCTACTTGTTATGCTTATATAGCGTTTCAAACTGCTTATTTCAAAGCCCACTACCCTGCCGAATACATGGCATCGGTATTGAGTAATAATATGAACGATATTAAAACGGTTACTTTCTTTATGGAAGAATGTAAACGTATGGGTATTGAAGTATTAGGTCCAGATGTAAACGAATCGGAATACAAATTTACAGTAAACGATAGAGGAGCTATACGTTTCGGAATGGGAGCTATAAAAGGTGTTGGTGAAGGTGCAGTTGAAGCAATAGTTTCAGAAAGAGACAAAAACGGACCTTATACAAGTATTTTCGATTTAGCTAAAAGAATAGATTTAGGTAAGGCAAACAAAAAAGCTTTTGAAAATCTAGCATTAGGAGGAGGATTTGATTCTTTTAAAGGAATTCATCGTGCTCAATATTTGCAAACCGATCAGAAGGGCGAACAGTTTATTGCTAAAGC
>CAZIYK010000129.1:0-5602 GCA_964543445.1 uncultured Flavobacteriales bacterium | reverse complement strand
TTAAAACTATGGGAGATTACTTCCAAGAGATGGGTTACAAAACTGGATTTGTTGGTAAAAACCACGTTATTGAAAGTTTAGCTCAAATGGGAGAAGATGCTAAGCCAGATTTAGATGCAGATCCACTTGATCCAAAAGTGAAAGCAGGATTAGAGCACAGATATCACGAATTACAAAAAGACATAAGAAATGCTGGATATGACTATGCAGAAAGTCTTTATCACGATAATCCAAACTGGTTAGGAATCCGTGCATTAGCATACCAAAACATGGATTGGATTACAAAAGGTGGTGTTGATTTTATTGACAAATACAGCAACAAAAAAGAACCATTCTTATTGTACATTGCCACTACTCTACCTCACGGTCCATTAGATCCTGAGCACTCTTGGTTAGCTGACAGAAGAATCAGTGCAAAAGGAATTTTAAATGAAGCTCCTAGAGTTCACCCAGAATATCAAGGAGAATTAAGCGAAGAAGAAAAAGCTAGAGTTGCTAAAGATGCTGGTATTGAGTCTTCAATCAGAAATATGGAATCTTTAAAAAGAAGAGTTGCTGATGCAGGTCTTGCTGGAAAAAGTCGTGAAAACATACTTTGGTTAGACGATGCTGTTACTGCTTTGTTTAAAGAATTAGAAAAAACTGGAGAATTAGATAATACTATTTTCGTATTCTTTAACGATCACGGTCAAGATTCAAAAGGAACGCTTTACGAAGGTGGAGTTAATTCACAATGTTTCTTCTGGAAAAAAGGAGGATTTAAAGTAGGAAATAAAATGGAAGGAATTGTTTCTAACGTTGATTTCTTACCTACTCTAATCGACTTAGTTGGAGGAGATAGTAGCAAAGGTGATTTTGATGGTCGTAGTTTTGCTGCTGGTCTTGAAGGAAAACCTTACAAACAACGTACTTCTGTATATCACGAACTAGGATATTCTAGAGCTGTTGTAAAAGATGGATTCAAATATTATGCTGTACGTTACCCTGAGTGGGCAATGAAAAAGACTCCTGCTGAGCGTCAGAAAATGCTTGATGATTATACTGCAATGAGAGAATCTTTTGGTGAGCATGCAATCGCTACAGATGCAACTTTACCTTATGGTCAGCTAGAGCTTACTCCTGGTGGAGGTGGTGCTGAGCACAATGCTTATATCGCTAAAAAGGATGTTTTCTCTGACCCTGATCAATTATTCGATTTGAAAAACGATCCAAACGAAGAGCATAACCTTATAAACGATCCTAAATATGCTGATAAGGTTAAAGAACTTAAGAAATTACTTAAAGAGGAGTACCTAGATAAACTTCCTGGTAAATATCCACTTTAATAATAATATCTGATTATTTTAAAGAGGCTGACCAAAAAGGACAGCCTCTTTTTTTATCAAAAAAATGACCAATAGATTACTTACTTCAATTATTCAGTTCGGTTATCTTCTTCTTAAAACAAAAAAAATCCCAGAACTGATAATGTTCAGATAATACGGATGATTTTCATCCTATTAATAAAGAAACTAGGAGTAATATTTCTAAAAGAAGTTGCATACAGAGATAAAATAATCTTAAAAAAAGAATACAAAAATTCAGATTTTAAAAAATCTAACACCTACTTAATAAATTTATCCTCAGACACATGCGTTATTAGCATAAATAGTAATATTTTTATAACTATAAATAATTAAAGCATTAACATAAAAACAATAATCATGAAGAAACTAATAATTTATTCCCTGCTACTTCTAGTTAGCCTTGGAGTAAATGCACAAGAAAAGAAACCAAATATAGTTTTCATAGAAGTTGACGATTTACCAGCTCACTATACTACTATTATGGGATTAAAAACATCTGACACTCCTACTATTGACAAACTAGCAGATGAAGGTGTATTTTTCAATAATGCCATTGTACAAGGTACTATGTGTGGGCCATCTCGTAATACTTTCATTACAGGTGTTTATCCTCATAATTTAGGATTTTACCAAAATGGACCGTTTAAAGGATTAGATAAAGGTGTATGGGCATTACCTGCAGCATTACAAAGAGCAGGATATTACACAGCTCATATCGGTAAAAGTCACATCCACCCAAGTAAGAAAGGGCTGAAAGGAACAAAAGTTGAAGTTTCTAGAAAAGGACATGAAGAGCTTGGTTTCGATTATGTTTGGAACTCTCTTGGAAGAACTGTTGTTGGTGGAAGAAACATTAAGAAAGGTAAAGATATGTATGTTGATTTCTTAATAGCAAATGGCTATTTAGATAGAATGAAACTTAAAGAAAAAATCTCTACTCTTCCACCTGATGTTTACCTTGATGGACTTTACACAAAGTTGGCTTTAGAATTTTTAGAAAAGCATAAGAACGACTTATATTTTATGTGGCTTAATTATTCTGTACCTCACGGACCTTATGATGTTGAGCAAAAATATCATGATAAGTTTGACGAAAGTATGGTTCCTACTCCAAATTATTACGACGATAAAGGAGAAAATATACCTGCATTGCTAAGACCTCATCCTATTCAACCAGGAAAAAAAGCACTTCTTGATGAACAACTTGGAAACTTATCTAACATCAGCTACATGGATTACCAAGTGTCAAGAATTCTAGATAAAATTAAAGAAACAGGACACGAAGACAATACTGTTGTGGTATTCTTTAGCGATCATGGTATTTTCGTAGGAGACCATGGATTAGTACACAAAAGTTCATTGTACAAAGAAGTTTTAAATCCTACTTTAATTATTAAGGATCCAAGAAACAAAGCAAATGGTAGAGTTGTAACTCGTCCTGTGGCATTACTTGATGTACTTAAAACTACAATGGAAATTGCAGGTGCTTCAGAAAAGGATATAAACACTCCTTACGGAGAATCATTGGTGCCTTTATTGAAAAACGAAAAAGGATATAAATCGGAATTTGCAGTAGCTGAGTGTCCAGGATATTACGCTATAGTAACTAAAGATTACAAATACATTGCTCCTTTTGATTTCAACAAGGATGGATTTGAAGTTTTATTTGATTTGAAAAAAGATCCTAATGAAACTAAAAACGTAGCAAAGGAAAATCCTGAAACAATTAAAAAATTCAGAAAAATTGCTAAAAAATGGTTAGCTGAATCTGGAGATGTTTTGATTCAGAAAGAAAAGCCTAAAAAGGATAAGAAGAAGAAAAAGAAAGGCAAAAAGAATAAGAACATATAATTTATTTCTTTGGGAAGAAGTTTTTGTGATTAATAATTAATCACAAAAACTTCGTTCTTAGGTATCAGAAAAACATATATTTTGATAGAAGACGATAGAGAAATAATAATAGCTATTTCAAAAGGAGATGTAAATGCCTTTGATAAGTTATACGCAAAGTATAGCAAGGCTATTTATGGTTTTTCTCTAAGCTATCTTAAGTCAGAAGTAGAAGCCGAAGGTGTTGTACAGGATGCATTTATGTATATCTGGTCAAATAGATCTAATTTAAGAAGCGATACTTCTATTAAGTCATATCTCTTTACAATATCATCAAATCTTGTTAAAAAAGTTTTTAGACGCGAGTCGTATTCTAACAGATTTAAGAATGGATTGAACAAATCAGATATAGATATATTACCCGATGATATATTAGAATATAATTTACTGTTAGAAAAGGTAGATTGTCTGCTAGAGAATATCCCTCCAAGACGACGCGAAATATTTCTTTTGAGTAGAAAGGAAGGTAAAAGCTCTAAAGAAATATCAGAAAAGTTAGGAATTTCGGTTGGAGCAGTAGATAATCAGATATCGAATGTAATTAAATATTTAAGACAACATTTAGGTAGAGAACTTTGTTCTTAGTTGTAACTTTCTACTACCTTTTCTGTTAATAACAGAAACACACATAAGAATTTCAAAAATCTCTCACATATGCATTATTTGCTAGTGAGAGATTTTTTTTGAAAAAAAATTACTCCTAACCCATTAGATTATTGCGAGTTATGGACATAATACAAAAGACCTAAAACTTCTAATGGATAATAAGTCAAATAATAAACTGAAGTATCTGAATTCTGATTCTAAATTAGAAATAGAAAAGAATCTTGAAAAGCTAGTATCTGAACTAAAAGATAAACAAGCTTTTGATGATTCTATGAAATCAACATGGAATGATTTTGTAGAAGGAAATCAAGATATAGATAAAGACCTTACACAGATATTAGAAAACATACACAATAAAATATCCAAAGAAAATAATAGAGGAAAAATCAGATTTATAAATATTATAAGCAGGGTTGCTGCAATTTTGCTTATCCCAATATTGATTATTGGAAGTTATATGTTTCTCAAAATTCAGAAATCTAACAATCTGTTTTCATCAAATTCATCTATAGAAGTCCATGCCCCTGCAAATTCAAGAGTAAAATGTATTCTTCCTGACTCGTCAATAGTTTGGATTAGTTCTGGCTCATCTATTAGTTATCATCCCAATTTCTCCGAAAACAGAAAAATAGACTTGAAAGGAAAAGCATATTTTGATATTGTTCATACTGTAGAAAATAGTCCTTTTTCTGTATTATTTAAAAATGGAAAAGTAGATGTACTAGGAACAAAATTCGCTGTTTCATCTAAAGAAAATGGTAGTTATAGCGTGATACTTGTTGATGGAAAAGTTAAAGCAACATTAATAAAAAAAGGTAAAAAGAACAAAACAGTTGTTCTGAAGCCCAATCAAATGCTTTTTGTAAATAACGATAAAAATATACTTAACAATGTTAATGCTAAAAACTTAGTTGCTTGGAAAGATGGAGAACTAATTTTTAGAAACACGCCTATAAAGTATGTTTTTGCAAGGATTTCAGACTTTTATGATGTAGAGATAATTTTAAAAGACGAAAGATTACAAAAGTTAACATACTGGGGAAAGTTTAAAGACGAAAGACTTGAGGATGTTCTTGAATTGATATCCATGACTTTGCCAATTGAATATATAATAGAACCTAGAGTAAAACAAGAAGACAACTCTTTTAGTAAAAAGAAAGTTGTAATAAAAAGTAAATATTAACTAAAAACAATACTGCCAATGACAGATAGTACATATGTAAAACCTAACAACTAAAACAACCAAAATACTAATTTAAAATTTCATCACTATGAAAAACCAAGAAGAGAACAAAAGAGGTGGTACTAGCTCCTCTTTTGGGAGATTTCGAAAAAGTATGATAGGACTACTACTTATCGTACTAACATTTAGTTTGCAAGCAAATGCAAACAATCCTAATGAAAACAAAATTACTCTTAACGTTGATAATATAACTATAGAGGAAGTTTTCGTAAAAATAGAACAACAAACCAATTATGTATTCTTGTTTAGCAAAGAGATGCTAGACTTGAAAAAAGTAAAGGCTATATCTGTTACAGACCATAGTATAGCACAAGTACTTGATAAGCTATTCGAAGAAAGCAACATTAAGTATCAAATTGTTAATAATAAGATAATCTTATCAGACGATCAGTTTACGTTTCAACAAGATGAAATAGAAGTAACTGGAGTGGTAAAAGATGAAACAGGTATGCCAATGCCTGGTGTAAGTGTAGTAGAAGTTGGTACAAGCAATGGAACAACTACTAATTTCGATGGA
>CAZIYK010000128.1:0-5689 GCA_964543445.1 uncultured Flavobacteriales bacterium | reverse complement strand
TTTTTAGAAAAAATTATCGTGATGCTTAAATGCTGATATTACATCCTGAACAGCTTGATTGTGGTAAACCAAAGGATAATTCATTTTTAAGATTTCCTTTTTTTCAAAATCTAAAGACAAACCTTCTCTTAAGAAACCTATGCCTTCTGATTCTCTACCATTAGTAAACAACAGACCTACCAACCTGTACATTATCTCGGCATTATCGGGAAAGAAACTCAACGACCTTAATAATACATCTATAGAATCATTCTCATACTCAAGATGTTTTAACAGTACAGAATATTCTATCCAAATATCTACATCTTCAACTTCTAGCGAAATTAAATCTTCGTAAATCCTATCTGCCTTATCAAACATAGAAAGTTTCATGTAAAGCCTTGCCAAATAGCTACTGTACTCAACATTTCCATATTCAATATCTACAGCTCTTTCAGCATACTCCAACGATCTATCTATTTGCGAATCTATAGAATAAATTAATGCTATTTTATACCAAGAAGCTGCATGCATAGGATCTTCGTGTATCGCATTAAAATAATTTACCAAAGCTTGTTCTGCATCTTCAAGCTTTAGATAATTATCTCCCAATCTGTGGTAAGCCCACGCAGTTGGATCAGCCATTTGCTGAGTTTTCTTATATATTTTTATTGCCTCGGCATATTCTTCAATCTCCTCGTGGCAGATAGCTTTCTCATAAAATGCGCCTAAGAAAGTATCATCTACAACAGTAGCATAATCGAAAGCCCAAATTGCTTTATTATAATCTCCTAAAGATTTGTATTGCAGTCCTAATTGATGCCATGCAATCTGACTAAATGGCGATTTATCAATATATTTTTCTAAGAAAGAAATAGCCTCTTTAGGTTGAGATAGAAACTCATAACAATAAATGATGTTGTATAGGGCTGTTTCGTCGTATAAATTTTCATCTAAAGCTTTAAAGAAAAATTTCAACGCAATTTCTAACTCATTTATTTGCATCAACTCTATTCCTATTTTCAAATAAAGCTCTACTTTTTCTTCCGATCCTTCTAAGGCTCTCTGCAAATAAATTATTCCTGATTTCTGTTCTTCTTTATGAATTAAAATATCTCCTTTCAACTCATTGGCTTCAGTATTGTTTGTCTCAAACTCTAGTATATCATCTACAATTTCTTCTGCTTCTTCTATCATATTAGTTTCAAACAACCAATCTGCTTTTCGTATTTGAATCGCTACAGAATGTGGATGTTGAATTAAAGCATTTTTAATTGCTCTTTCGGCTTTTACCGTTTCGTTTTGATCTAAAAAGAAATCTATAATCTCTACAAATTCGTGAGTATCAAAATATTGCATTGTCCCCGACAGCAAACCTGTTTCGAAAACATCTGCAAGTTCTTTTCTTGAATCGTCTAAATTATACGCCATATTTTCATCCCTCTTATAATTTATAAAAGTAATCCAAACATTAGTACTTTCTAGTGTTGACAAATTTTATTATCAACATAGTAATCAACACTTATTATACTATGATTTCACACTGTTCTACTAAAAATTTAACCAAACATATATCAACCTACAAAAAGACAAAAGTGTGTATTTTATTATCCACATTATCATATCTTTGCCACACTCTTAAAAAAATAAAATACTTATGACACTAATAAAATCTATCTCTGGAATTAGAGGTACAATTGGAGGAAATGTAGGAGATAATCTTACTCCTGTTGATGCAGTTAAATTTGCTGCTTCGTATGGTACATGGTTGAAACGAAATTCTAACAAGAAGGAATTAAATGTTGTTGTTGGACGTGATGCTAGAATTTCAGGTCAAATTGTACAAGATTTAGTTGTTGCAACATTACAGAGTGTTGGATTAAACATAATCGATATAGGTTTATCTACTACTCCAACTGTAGAGATGGCTGTAATTTTAGAGAAAGCTGATGGAGGAATAATCCTTACAGCTTCGCATAACCCAAAACAGTGGAATGCATTGAAACTTCTAAATGAAAAAGGAGAATTCCTTAACGGAGAAGAAGGTTTAATGATTTTGGATATTGCCGAAAGAGATGATTTCGATTTTGTTGAAGTTGACGATTTAGGTTCTCTAAAAAAAGATGACACTTATATACAGAAACACATCGATAAGATTATGGAACTTGCTCTTGTTAACAAGAGTATTATCGAGAAAGCAAACTTCAAAGTGGTTGTTGATGCTGTAAACTCAACTGGTGGAATCTCTATTCCTCAGATGCTAAGAGCACTTGGAGTTACCGACATCGTAGAATTATATTGTACTCCTAACGGAGACTTCCCTCACAATCCAGAACCATTAAAAGAAAACTTAACTGAGATTTCAGAATTAGTAGTTTCGGAAAAAGCAGATTTTGGAATTGTTGTAGATCCTGATGTTGATAGACTTGCAATAATATCGGAAGATGGTGAAATGTTTGGAGAAGAATATACTTTGGTAGCTGTAGCAGATTATGTTTTATCAAAAGTAAAAGGTAATACAGTTTCTAACTTATCATCATCAAGAGCATTAAGAGATGTTACAGAAAAACACAATGGAACGTACCAAGCTTCGGCTGTAGGAGAAGTTAACGTTGTGAAATTAATGAAGGACACTGATGCTGTAATTGGAGGTGAAGGTAATGGAGGAATTATTTATCCTGAATTGCACTACGGTAGAGACTCTCTAGTAGGTGTTGCCCTATTCTTATCTCATCTTGCCGAGAAAAATATTTCTTGTTCTGCTCTACGAAAAGAATATCCTGCGTATTTCATGAGTAAAAATAAAGTTCAACTTACTCCTGAAATCGATGTTGATAATGTTCTTGCCGAAATTGAAAACAAATACAAATCAGAGGAAGTTACAACTATCGACGGTGTAAAAATTGATTTTGAAGACAAATGGGTTCACATGCGTAAATCTAATACCGAACCAATCATCAGAATTTATACTGAAGCAAAAACTCAAGAAGAAGCAGATAAACTTGCTGAAAGTTTCTTAGAAGAGATAGCTACTATTGCAGGAATAGCATAACAAACACTCTATAAAAATATTAGCCTTGCTTAAATAAATGTTAAACTCATTTAAGCAAGGCTTTTTATTATCAATAAAAAAATATATTTGCAATCCTAAACATAGACTTTACATATAACAATGAGCAAGAATAATTTAGAACAGTACTTTAGCCAATTTAGAAAAAACATAATTGGAATTGGACAAAAGTTCGACGGACCTTACGGTGAAAAAGAAATAATCTACGCCGATTGGACTGCTAGTGGAAGATTGTATTCTGAGATAGAAGATAAAATAAAAAACACCTTCGGACCTTTCGTAGGTAACACACATACCGAAACTAGTATTACAGGTACGTCTATGACTATAGCTTACCACAACGCTAGAGATATAATTAAAAAGCACATTAATGCTAACGAAAACGATGTTTTCATTTCTACAGGAAATGGCATGACTGGTGCTGTAAATAAATTCCAAAGAATACTAGGATTAAAGGTTGCTGAAAATCTTAAACCATATACTGATATTCCTGAAGATATTAGACCTGTTGTATTTATTACTCACATGGAGCATCACTCAAACCAAACATCTTGGTTAGAAACTATTGCTAGAGTTGAAGTAATTAAAGCTACTGATGAAGGTTTAGTTGATTTAGATGATTTAAGATCTCTTTTAGAGAAATACAAAGACAAACCAGTAAAGATTGCATCTGTTTCGGCATGTTCTAATGTTACAGGTATTCAACCACCTGTTCACGAAATTGCTAAAATAATGCACGAAAACGGAGGTCTTTGCTTTGCTGATTACGCTTGTTCTGCTCCTTACGTAGATATTGACATGCACCCTAATCCAGAAGAAAATACTTGTTTGGATGCAGTTATGTTTTCTCCTCACAAATTTGTGGGAGGACCAGGAACACAAGGTATTTTAGTATTCTCTAAAAACTTATATAAAAATTCTGTTCCTGATGAAGCAGGTGGTGGAACTGTTAGTTGGACTAACCCTTGGGGAGAGCACAAATATCTTGACAATATAGAAGACAGAGAAGATGGAGGAACACCAGGTTTCTTACAAGTAATTAGAACTGCTCTATCTGTTAAGCTTAAAGAAAAAATGGGAACTGAAAATATTGTTGCTCGTGAGCACGAGCTTCTAGACATTATTTTCAAGGAACTAGACACGGTAAAAGGTTTAAATCTTCTAGCTAACAACAATAGAGATAGACTTGGAGTTATATCTTTTTACATAGATGATATGCACTACAATTTTGGTGTAAAAATCCTTAATGACAAATACGGTATTCAAGTTCGTGGTGGATGTTCTTGTGCGGGTACTTATGGACACTACTTACTAAATGTTAGTAAAGATTTATCTGCATCTATCACTAACGAGATCGATAAGGGAGTTTTAACACACAAACCAGGTTGGATAAGAATGTCAATTCACCCAACAATGACAGATGCTGAAGTGAAATTCATCTGCGATTCTATTCGTGATGTTGCTGAAAACCATAAAGAGTACGTAAAAGATTACGATTTCGATCCTAAAACAAATGAATTTTCATTTAAAGGCTACGAACGTTACGAAAAGGAAATGGTAGATAAATGGTTTGAATAAAAAATCATTATTAATCAATACATCAACTCAGCATAGATATTTTTTCTGTGCTGAGTTTTTTTTAGGACTAATCTCCTAAATCCTCAATGCAGACAAAAGGTTTTACACGAAATAAGATTCTATTAATCGTTTTTTGTACTTTTATTTTTTAGAACGATAGATTTAAATAACGATTAAGAAACTTTCCCTTAAAAAGAAAACTTACTAATATATGAAGATACTTATCTCTCCTGCAAAAAGTTTAAACCTTAACCCTATTGACAAACCAGTTGAATCATCAAACATTGATTTTAAAGATGAAGCATGGGAAATAGCTAAAGTTTTAAAACAAAAGTCTCCGAAAGAATTAATGAAGCTAATGAATATTTCAGAAAAACTAGCTGAATTGAATTGGAGTAGGAATCAAGATTACACAAAAGATTTTAGCAACGAAAAATCGAAGCAAGCTATTTTCATGTTCAACGGAGAAGTTTACAATGCTATTGAAGCAGAAAGAATGAACAATTCTGAACTAAAATATCTCCAAAAAAATCTACGAATACTCTCCGGACAATACGGATTACTAAAACCTCTTGACCTAATAATGCCTTACAGGTTAGAAATGGGCACTAAATTATCAGTTAATAACAGCAAGAATCTTTATGATTTTTGGAGGGATAAAATCACTCAAAAGTTAAATTCTGAATTAGAAAAAAATGATATTATCGTAAATCTAGCTAGCGAAGAATACTTCAAATCAATAAACCCCAAAACCCTGAATGCCAAAATCATAACTCCTATTTTTAAAGACTACAAAAATGGTAAACTAAAAACTATTTCCTTTTTTGCGAAAAAGGCAAGAGGGCTAATGGTTAGATATATGGCAGAAAATAATATCAACAATAATAACATAGAACTTATCAAAGAATTTAACACCGATGGATATTTGTTCGACCCTAAATTATCTGATGAAAAAAATTTGATATTTATTCGATAAAAATTGTAAATTGCCACGGTAATAATTAAAAAAAATCACAATATGAAAAGCCTAAAAATATCACTGACTCTTCTTGTATTACTTAC
>CAZIYK010000127.1:0-5711 GCA_964543445.1 uncultured Flavobacteriales bacterium | reverse complement strand
AGATCTTTTTCTTGATTTTACCACTATTATGCATCTCAATTATAGAAGTGCATGCATTTATATAATCATTTAAGAAATCAGTTAAAACAATGATAGTTTTTTTGTCTTTGTATTTTAAATGTAAACTTGGATTGGAATCCCCAAAATCAAATACTAAAAACTGAGATTCAATTCCTAAATGGGTAAAATTAGATCTTAGCTGTTTGTACAAGAAATTATTTTTATTCAAGTTAGAATAGCGAGGAGGAAATAGTTTTTCTAATGCCAAATGGAATCGTTGGGACGATTGTCTTGGAGTTTTGAAGGGTTTTTTATCGATAAATGCACCAAGAGTTTCTATGTATTGAGACATTATACCTATAGCAATTCTTTTAAATCCAGAATTTACTAGGTTGTTTACCTCATCAATCATCCTTGTTTTTATAAACTCTTCTTGATTTATCATCTTTTTATTTCGGTTATTGAGTTTGATGCTTATTCAATATTTATTATTTCAAAATTGTTGCCTCTGAAAGTAATAGTATCACCTTTCTTTTTGTGTAGGAGTAAATTGCCAATAGGTGAAATAGGGGATAAGACCATTACATTTGTTTCATCTATTGATAGTATTCCTATACTTGTAGCAAGGAAGTAAATGCCATTTTGTGTTTCTAATAATGCACCTAGTTCTCCTTTCGTAAACTTTTTTTTAGTTGATATTAGTTTTAGAGTGTTAAGTTCATTAATTGCTGAATTTAATTGCTTGGCATAAAGCTCTTGTTCATTTTGAGTTTGTGCTCTAAATGTGTGGTGTTTATCGCCAACAACACATTTGTCTGAATTAATTGCAGAATCATTTAAGGTATTGACCATGGCTCCAAGCTTATCAACTTTTTGTTGTTGAATAGCAATGCATTTATCTAATATCTGTTGTTTTGAAGGAGTCATTTTCATGAAAAAGTTTCAGCAAATATAATGGTAGTAGCAAATACAACCTAGATTATTCTTATTGACTTTCAATGAATTTTGCCCCAACTCTATAGTATATTTCATTGAAATTAATAACTTTTTTTCTCCCTTTAGGAATTTTGGAGCAATCAAAAAAGTTAAATGCTCATTTGCACTGTAAGGATTATCAGTGAAACCTATAGTTAATGTTCTTTTTTTGTAAGTTTGTCAGTAAATAGATACTTATACAATGGAACGTAAATATTTCGCACACGAAACAGCTGTTATAGATGAAGGTTGCAATATAGCAGAAGGAGTTAAGATTTGGCATTTTAGTCATGTAATGAGTAATTGTACAATAGGTGAAAATTGCAATATTGGTCAGAATGTTGTTATATCTCCTGAAGTAGTTTTGGGCAAAAATGTAAAGGTTCAGAACAATGTATCTATATATACAGGAGTTACTTGCGATGATGATGTTTTTCTTGGTCCATCTATGGTTTTCACTAATGTTACTAATCCACGTAGTGCAATAAATAGAAAAGGACAATATGCCAAAACGCACGTTGGCAAGGGGGCTACTATTGGTGCTAACTCTACTATTGTTTGTGGTCATGATATTGGCGAATATGCTTTTATAGGGGCAGGAGCAGTAGTTACAAAAAACATACTTCCTTATGCTTTAGTTGTTGGCAATCCTTCGAAACAAGTGGGTTGGATGAGTGAGTATGGACATAAACTAGATTTTGATGAAGATGGATTTGCTACTTGTATTGAGAGTGGCGAGAAGTATGAATTGAAAGATGGAAGAGTAAAGAAACTTTAGATATTTTGCTTTAACAGAAACTAATAAACCAATCGATATGAGAAACTTATACTTACTACTAATTGTTTTTACTTTATTATCTATCGATGCATATTCGCAAGATCAGAATATTAAGTATTCAAAATTTAGGTATGCCGAAATTGAGAATGGATACAATCAAATAGGTACAAATTCACACACTGCAGCCAAACCTTTTATAAAAAGAGAAGCAAATAAATATTATAATTTGGCAGGATACGACAGTACGCTTAGTTATAATAAAAAAGGTTGGTGGGGAAGAAAATTGCTAGATGAGCATCTTGTTAAAGTAGAAAAGGAGGATTATTGGTTTACTGTAGATCCTGTTTTTAATTTCCAATTGGGGAAAGATTTTAACTCTGCACACAGTTATACTTACGTAAACACTCGTGGTATTTATATAGAAGGACAACTTGGTAAAGGTTTTAGTTTCCAAACAGCTTTTTATGAATCGCAGGCTAGATTTCCTGATTATGTTTCTAATTGGACAAAAGAGCACAAAGGTGTTTCGGCAGCAGGGATAGTACCTGGTCAAGGATTGGCTAAAGACTTTAAAGATGGAGGTTTTGATTATCCAATGGCAGAGGCAGAGATTTCTTATACTCCTAGTAAATACTTTAATTTCCAGTTTGGAACAGGTAAAAACTTTATTGGAGATGGATATAGATCGATGTTTTTGAGTGATGGAGCTTTTAATTATCCTTATTTTAAGATTAATACTACATTTTGGAATATTAAATACACCAATTATTGGATGTGGATGCAGGATGTAAGACCAGAAGTTGCTTTACCAGGAAATGTTCATAGACAGAAATTTGTTACTGCACACTACCTTTCGTGGAATATTACAGATAGAATTAATGTAGGCTTTTTTGAGTCTATTGTTTGGGCCGATACTACTGGTCAAAGAGGTTTTGATATCAATTATTTGAATCCTATTATTTTTTATCGTCCAGTAGAATTTAGTTTAGGTTCTGAGGGAGGAAATGCGATAATTGGTTTCAGTACAAAAATTAAAATAACTAATTCTTTCCAATTTTATGGACAGGCAGTTTTAGACGAATTTACCTTAGCAGAAGTGAAAGCTAATAATGGTTATTGGGCTAATAAATTTGCATTTCAAACGGGGGTAAATTATTACAATGCTTTTGGTATAGAAAATTTACAACTGAAACAGGAAGTCAATTGGGCACGGCCATATACTTTCTCGCATAGAGACCCACTACAAAATTATGGACATTTCAACCAACCTATTGGGCATCAGTGGGGATCTAATTTTTGGGAGTCGGTAAGTATTCTTAGATATAGGTATGATAGATTTTTTGTAGATGCCAAAATTATTTATGGCAAAAAAGGTTATGATACTGAAAATACTGATTGGGGTGGTGATATTTATAAACCTTATGGAGACAGAGAGCAGGATTATGGAAATACTATTGCTCAAGGAAATACTGGAACTTTACTGTTTACGAATCTAAAAGCGGGATATATTGTTAATCCAACTATGAATCTAAAGCTTTTTGTAGATCTTACTTATAGAGATTTCTCGATAGTGGAAGAAACTTCTTACCTAAAGAATAGTAGCGGTGCCATTATCTCTTTTGGGATAAGAACTGATCTATTTAATACTTACTACGATTTTTAGTCGTGAGTTTGGTTTTGCCCCAGATAGGAACGTTACCCTGTAGTATGCAAAGCTAATAAACAAACAATTGCAATGGCTCTGACTTTTTGGAAGAGACCATTGCAATTGTATTGTGAATAGTTTTGTATACGAAGCGTATAAGTGTATAGCTGGATTAGGCTCTTATAAGCATTAATCTAGTTTAACTTTTCTGTAAGCTTGTTCATGATTGTTTTAGGGTTTTTGCCCTTGTAAAGTATTTTATACATAGCCTCAGTAATAGGCATATCTATATCGTATTTCTCTGTAAGTTTTGTGATACTTTTAGTTGCATAATAACCCTCTGCAACCATATTCATCTCCATCTGAGCAGATTTTACAGTATATCCTTTACCTATCATGTTTCCAAACATCCTATTTCTACTAAATACAGAATATCCTGTAACAAGCAAATCGCCTAAATACGCCAAGTTGTTAATATCTCTATCAATAGGATAAACAACTTTTAGGAATCTATCAATTTCTCTAATTGCATTAGACATTACTACTGCTTGGAAATTGTCTCCATAGCCTAATCCATGGGCAACTCCAGCTGCAATAGCAAAGATGTTTTTTAAAACGGCAGAGTATTCTGTTCCGTATATATCGTCAGAAACTTTAGTTTTTATGTAACGACAAGCAATCTTTTTTGCTACTATATTAGCGTGTTCTTGATTTTTACAAGCAATTGTCAAATAAGATAGACGTTCAAGTGCAACTTCCTCGGCATGACAAGGACCTGTAACAACTCCAATGCTGTCGAAAGGCACATTGTATTTGTTATGGAAATACTCGCCTACAATTGTTCCTGCTTCGGGTACGATTCCTTTGATTGCTGAGAATACTATTTTGTTCTCCAAATTAGGATTGAACTTATCTAATTCTGATTTTAGGAAAGCTGATGGAATTGCGAAAATTAGATAATCGTAATTATCTACTATCGTATTCATATCGCAACTAAGCTCAAGTTTGTCAGTGTCAAACTCAACAGAACTTAAATAATTAGGGTTGTTATTGTTTATTTTTATATGCTCAACAGCGTAAGAGCTACGCATGTACCAACCAACTTTCTTTTCATTTTCAATTAACATTTTCACAATGGCAGTAGCCCAGCTACCTCCACCAAGAACAGCTATTTTTTTACCTGTACTCATAATCTATGTTTTTTAGTTGGGATTATTGATTTTCAATAATCAGAAAAATATAGAGATGCAAACCTAGCTATATTTATTCTCAAGTTTTATGTTCTGCGTCATCCTTATTGCAAAATACTAGAATCCTTTTTCTTTTTTAATCTTCTCGTAAGCTTCTTGTACTTGTTGGAATTTCTCTTTGGCACCAGCCATGTGTTCTTCTCCTAAATGCTGAACTCTATCGGGATGGTATTTTCTAGCCATTTTTCGATAAGCCTTCTTAATTTCTTCAACACTACTAGATTTAGAAACATCGAGTATTTTGTAATATCGCTCTGTATCATCTGTAAACATAGCTTGTATAGATGCAAAATCATTCTGATTTACAAACAAATATCCTGCTATGGTTTTTATAACATTAACTTCTTCGGGACTAACAAAACCATCAGCTTTTGCTATGCCAAACAAGAAATGGATTAATTGCAAACGAGATGCATGATCCATGTGATGGGCAATTTGCATACTTACCTGACGAATAGAAATTTCGTGGTTGTTTATTATTTCTTTGAAAAGTCTGAATGATTGATTTGCTCTTTCTTTGCCATACATCTGGACAAAGTAGTTCCTTACAAAATCTAATTCCGACTGTAAAACTTTACCATCAGCCTTAATTACTGCTGATGAAAGAATAAGCAATGCAACTTCGAAATCGCCAGATTGTGTACCTGTATGTCCTGATCTTGTCCTCTGAAATTCTTCAATATCTGCTTGATCCATTCCTTGGAAAGCAGCTCCCAAAGCATATCCTAAAATAGCACCTATTGGTCCGCCAAATGCCCAGCCCAAACCGGCACCTAACCATTTAACAAATTTCGCCATTAATTGTTGTTATTGAAATTATTGTATGCTTTATCTACTTTGCTGTAATCTACTTTTTCTTGTGGTTTCTTTGAGCTACCACAAGATGTTAATCCTAAAGCTGTAATGAAAACTACAAGCATTAATATTCTACGTATCATAATATTCTTTTTATTAAAAAATGAGTGTTAGTTTCTAAAAGACTTGTGGCCAAATAAAAACATGTAAGAATGGTGTATCAAAAATACTACCAAAGAGTTGCTAAATACAAGTTTAATAACCGAAA
>CAZIYK010000126.1:0-5770 GCA_964543445.1 uncultured Flavobacteriales bacterium | reverse complement strand
TAAAATAGATATATAAGCTGAAGCTAGAAATTAACGTTAGAGAAACAAACAACAATATAAGTGTTGCAGGACGTGTGTTGTCGAAAATACGCGGCATCTTATTAATTTCAGAAAATATTATTAATAAAATTAGCTATAGCTTCTTCACTGATAAAAGCCTTCATCGATAGAATTATTCCGAAAACCATCAAAATTACCCCTATAACTCGCTTCACTTTATTAAGTAATTCATCAGTAAGTCGTTTTTTAAACTCCTTAGCTAAAACGATTTTAATTACATCAATAATAAGATATGTGGCAATAACAGTACCAAAATAAACTGTTGTACTTACAGGCTCGAAATGTAATTGATGACCTGCTATTACCATAGCTCCTAGCCAAAAAATGAGGACTCCAATATTAATAACATTCAAAAAGAACCCTTTGGCCAATAAACCTAAATAATCTGATTTTTTTGTAGATACACCCTGATACTCAATATGATCTTTCTTAATAGCACTACGAAGTCCGTAAACAAATATAACCGCGCCTCCTATTAAAAATAGCGATGGAGTATCCTCCAAATCTTGTAATAGTTGTTTACTAGAATAAAAAGCAATGGCTATATAAAATACATCTGCCAAAACTACACCTGCATCCAATGCAAACGCGGCTCTAGCTCCTTTTGTAATACTCGTTTGGATAAGTATAAAAAATACTGGTCCTACAAGCACACTCAATGTTAATCCTAATGGTATTGCAAATAATACTATATCTAGCATGTAAATGTTTATTAATGATATATTATAATCCGTTTCTAATGTCAAAAATAAGGATTGATAAACTGAAAATATTAATTTTAATAGAATTGTTTTTCTAAATATTAAAAATAATCAATATTGCCCTACACCTTCAGTAATTCCATAGCGTGAACTTTTGCTGATTCTGTAATATTGCTACCACTCAACATTTTTGCAAGTTCTTCTATTCTCTCTTCTTTATTAAGACTAATCATCTCAGTTTGTGTAACACCTTTTTTGTCATGTTTGAATACTTTGTAGTGTAGAGTACCTCTACCAGCGATTTGTGGTAAATGAGTAATTGAAATCACTTGCATTCTTTTTGACATATCAGTCATAATATTTCCAATTTTATCAGCAATTTCTCCTGAAACACCCGTATCAATCTCATCGAAAATAATTGTAGGTAAATTTTTCTTTTCTGATAAAATAGTTTTTACCGCAAGCATAACTCTCGATAATTCACCACCAGATGCAACTTTACCAATTTCATCCATCTTACCTCCTTTGTTTGCAGATAGTTTAAACTTGATTGTTTCAGTACCATCTTTCAACAATTTATCAGATTTTAGCAATTCTATTCCAAGTTCAGCGTTAGGCATACCAAGCTCAGTGAGTATTTCTGAAACTTGTTTACAAACTTCACTTATCTTAGATTCTCTTCGTTTATGAAGCTTATCGGCAACAGCATTAACCTTTTCGAAAGCCTTTTGTTTTTCCGAATTTAACCTCTCTAATTCTGCATCTAGATTTTCAACAGACTCAACTTCTATTTGTAACTGTTTCTGTATATCTATAAGTTCTTGAATATCACTTGTATTATGCTTTTTTTCTAGATTATAAATTAGTTGAAGTCTATCGTTAATCTCGTCAATCAAAGCAGGATTGTATTCTGTTTCTTCTGCTAAACTTTCAATTTCCGAAGATAAATCGTTACTCTCAATAATAAGACTTTCTATTCGTTCCAAAAAGCAATCAATATTCTTCGACATGCCTCTCAGAGAACTAAGCGATGACCTCAACTCTACTAGCGAAGAAATTACTCCCATAGGTTCACCTCCCATAATAGCAACCGCATTAGAAAGTCCGGTCTTAATATCCTCTACATGAGTTAATGATTCCAATTTTTCTTCTAGCTCCTCCTTCTCCCCTATCTGCAAATTAGCTTCAACAAACTCGTTCAGTAAAAACGAATTATAATCAAAAGCTTTAATCAACTCTGCTTGCTTTAATTGAAGTTGCTCGTATTCTTTACTAGTTTTTTTATAACGTTTTAAATCTTCTCTATAAGTATCTAACAATTTTGAATTGTCGGCAACAGCATCCAAAACACTCATCTGAAAATCTGGATCAGCTAATTTTAAGGTTTGATGCTGAGAATGAATATCAACTAAACTTTCTCCAAGAGCATTGAGCACATCTAATCTTACAGGAACATCGTTTACAAAAGCTCTAGACTTACCAGAAGGATATATCTCTCTTCTTATGATTGTATTGTCATCGTAATCTAAATCGTTGGCTTCAAAGAAACTTTTCAGATTGTACTGCGCTATATCAAAATAGCCTTCAATCACACATTTTCTTTCATCAGTCCTTAAGCTTTTACTATCAGCTCGCTGACCAAGAATCAAACCTAAAGCACCAAGAATTATAGATTTACCTGCTCCTGTTTCTCCAGTAATAATAGACAATCCTTCTTCGAATTTAACATTCAGCTTATCTATTAATGCAAAATTATCTATGGTTAAACTTTTAATCATATTTAGTTTAGTGTGATTTACTATTCCGTTTTTTCTGAACGGGTAAAGATATTGTTATTGATACAACAATACAACATATTCAAAACACTATGGCGACCGGTAAATTCAACAAGTAAATACCTCTCTGAAATTACAATTGAGTCAATATTTTTTCCATAACCTCCGTTGCTTTTCCTTGCAAAAACACATCGGTTATTGTGTTTGTATAGGCTGATTCATTTGTATTTATCTCAATTATTTTTGCTCCCATTTCTTTTGCCATGTATGGCAGAGTTGAAGCAGGAACAATCTCGCCTGTGGTTCCTATAACCAACATTACTTCACAATTTCTAGCTGCCTCAAGAGATTTTTCATAAGCTTCTGCTGGAATACCTTCTCCAAAAAATATGAAATCTGGTTTTAGTAAACCTCCGCACTTTTCACATTTGGGAGGTTCTTCAGTCAATATTTTCGTTGAAACTTGTTCTATATTTCCACAATCGAAACACACTAATTGACGACAATTTCCATGGTATTCGAAAACAGTTTTGCTACCAGCTTCCTGATGTAAGCTATCAATATTCTGAGTAATTATTGATTTCAACAATCCTTTTTGCTCTAACTCAGCAAGTCCATAGTGAGCTTTATTTGCACGTGCATCTCCAAAGAAATCGAAAAACAATTCTTTTATCACTGGCCAGCTTTTTTCAGGATTTACTCGATAAGTATGTAAGTCTAGAATATTAGGGTCGTACTTATTCCACAAACCACCCTCTCCCCTAAATGGCGGAATTCCACTTTCTACCGAAATTCCTGCACCTGTGAATGCTGTTGTATATTTAGAAGTTTTCAGTAATTCTACAGCCTTGTTTATATCCATGGTTAATATCTTAGTTGATGTGAGTAAATATATGCAAATATAAAATTTATGAATTGCTTATATAAAGGCAATACTAGATATAAGTTTTATTTATATCATTGAGCTTTTTTTTATATCCGTTTTATACTATATTCGTCTTAATTCTAAAAAAAGAGAAAAAATGAGAAAATTATTTATTATCACAATCATGTCGGTTTTTGCATTAAATATTAGTGCTCAAGAAACACCTGCATTAGACTCTGTAATGGAGGCACATTACAGAACAGAGAAAAAAGCTTTGATTTCTGAAGCTCTTAAATTAACAGATGAGGAAGGAGAAAAATTTTGGCCACTTTACAATGAGTACAATGAAAAAGTAGCGGCTAAAAATAAAGAACTAATCGACTTACTAAATGACAACGCTGAAAAAATAGACAATCTTACTAACGATGAAGCTGAAAAAATTTGGAAGGAGAAAATGAGTACGGAGTATGATTTAATAAAACTTGAAAAAAAATATTTCAAGAAAATGCTTAGAGTTTTACCTGCGGGTAAAGTAGTAAAATACTTCCAAGCAGAGAATAAGATCAAATCTTTGATGAAGGCTCAAATAGCCATAGATATTCCAATGATTGATACTAAAAAGTAAAAAACTCAATTAAAATTGAATATAATATATAGCTAGAAAGACTCTCTTTTTAGCTATATTTTTTATTAGTGAAAACCGCTATTCACCAAAAAAGTTCCAATTATTATTTTTTTAATGGATTATAAATCCAAAACACATAATAATACTTATGGAAATTTGGATGAGTAATGTTATATTTGTTAGTACACACGTATTCAATGAAACTTTAATCAGTTTAGACTGTCATCTTTGCTCATTCTAATTATCATACGGAAATCATTTTTGTCAGAGTAAACACTAAACAGAATTCAACATGAAAAAAACGGTATTCTTTTTAATTTTATTCGCATTTATATCATCATGTAGCGATAAAAGTAATGATAAAAAAACACCTGAAACAGTTGTAAAAACTGAAACTGTTTACGTTGTTCCTGATTCTTTAAAAGAAATTCATAAGAATTATTTATCACTAAAATCTCAAGTTTCAACACTACAGAGCCAAAACACATCTCTTCAGAAAACTATTGCAGAGAAGGATAAATATATAGATAGCCTAAAAAATATTACTCCAATTACAAAAATTGTAGAAGTTGAAAAACCTGAACCAAAATTAAGTAAGAACGAAATTGAACTTCGAAAATTTAGTAAGGATGTAATAAAAGCATGGGATCAATTAGCTATAACTCAAGATCAGAAAACCATCACTCATTTCTTTTTACCAACTTATAGGGCAAATAGAGTTTCTATTGATCATGATAATACAGCTCAAATTTCGATATACACCGAAGAGAATTTCGATGACTATATAAATTGGGTGATGAAAAAGAAAAAATGGTCATACACTCAGGAAAATATGAAATTTCTAGATATAGAGGTTAAAGACGACTTGTATTTCAATTCTTCTTTTAAATATAAATTACTTACCTACGAAAAGGACAAGCTTGTAGATGTAAGTACTATGCTTATAACAATAACAGGAAAAAAGATTAATTCTGAATGGAAAATTGCCAATTATTCATGGGTTAGATTCAGTTATATGTAATATTTAGAAACCCTTAATTATTATGAAAAAACAACTAACTACATATCCCTCTGTTTTTGCTCTGTTTATACTTGTGTTTTTTTCTATCAATATTAATGCACAATACACAGACGGTGGAAATACAGCAAATAATGACGATATTGACAAGTGGGATAATCAATTTTTAGTTGGTAATAAATACACTTGGTCTAGTGGAAATTGGCGATATAGTGGAGAGCTACATTTTAGATTGAAAAATGATGTGAAATCTCTAAATCAGTATTACTTAGAAGGAGTAGCAACATATCAGCCAAATAATAATTGGGAAATAGTACCAGATTTACGTGCAACTGTTTATCCCGACAGATATGAATTAAGACCGGGTATAGGTTTGATTTATAAAATAAACTGGAATAGAGAAAATCTAAATCAAATTGTACAACAAACAAAATGGCAAACCGACATAAAAAGTACAGGATATGTGTCTCATGCAATTAGGTATATGCTTTTTTACAACCACGTTTATAATAAAAAATGGATGGGTCATACAGCAGCAGGAGTTCTTTATAGGTTTTCCGACGCATACAACGATGTAGAATTTATAAGAGCTTTGGTAGGTGTAACGTATAGTTTCAACGACTACAACAGTATATATTTAACATATTTTGTTGGTGCCGAAAATAGACAAACTCATTATACTTTTATTGGAGGACCATTAATTCAATTTATAATCCGATTTAGTAA
>CAZIYK010000125.1:0-5801 GCA_964543445.1 uncultured Flavobacteriales bacterium | reverse complement strand
AAAGTTAAACCCTGATTCTTTTTGAATTATCTATGTAAGATACTATTCTTCGTCATTTTGTTCTAAACCAACATCTTCTACAGATTTGATATTCGGAACATATCTTTTAATAGTATTTTCGACTCCCATTTTTAAGGTGATGGCATTGATATTACATCCTGCGCATGTGCCTTCGAGTCTAACTTTTACATGTTCATCGTTTTCTATAGAAACCAAGGAAACATCTCCTCCATCTCTTTGTAAAAATGGACGTATTTCTTCTAATGCGAATAATACTTTTTCTTCTATTTCTTTAGTATCCATAAAATTGCAATTATTTAGCTGTACAACCTGCAGTGTTACTCATCTCCACTTTTGTTGTAGGAGGTAAGTTCTTGTTTCTAGCAATAGTTTCTTCTACTACGTTTTGTGTTAATTTGTAGAAAGCCTCACTTTCAGGAGTACCGTCTTGTAGTGATGCAGGACGACCAATGTCTCCAGCTTCTCTAATACTTTGTACTAAAGGTATTTCTCCTAATACAGGTAATCCCATATCTGCAGCTAGGTTCTTAGTTCCGTCTTTACCGAAAATGTAATATTTATTATCAGGCAATTCAGCAGGTGTGAAATAAGCCATATTTTCAACAAATCCTAAAACAGGTACGTTTATAGCATCCATCTTGAATAATCCAGCTCCTTTACGTGCATCAGCCAAAGCAACAGCTTGTGGAGTAGATACAATTACAGCAGCAGTTACAGGAACAGATTGTACAAGTGTTAAGTGAATATCACCTGTTCCAGGAGGTAAATCAAGAAGTAAGAAATCTAATTCTCCCCAATCAGCATCAAAAATTAATTGTTTAAGAGCTTTTGTAGCCATAGAACCACGCCATGCAACTGCTTGATCAGGAGTTGTAAAGAAACCTATTGAAAGCATTTTTACACCGTAGTTTTCTACAGGTATCATTACTTGCTTTCCGTTTACATTTTTACCTAATGGTCTTTCTTTTTCTACATCGAACATTATTGGCATTGATGGCCCATAAATATCAGCGTCAACTAAACCAACTTTGAATCCCATTTTTGCCATCTGTACAGCAATATTAGCAGTAACAGTTGATTTCCCAACTCCACCTTTACCAGATGCAACAGCAATAATGTTTTTTATATTAGGAAGAATTACTTCTTCAACAGGTTCAATTTTAGGTTTAGCTATTTCTACCGACATAATTACCTTCACAGAAGCATTAGGGAATTTGTCTGCTAATGCTTTCTTAATTCCGTCTTCTACTGCCTTTTTTACGTGTAATACTGGCGATGTTACCATAGCTGTTACAGTGATTGAGTCGTCAGTAGTAACGACATCTTTCACAGCTCCACCTTCAACAATATTGTTGCCTGTATTTGGAAGTGCTACAACTTTTAGCGCTTCAATTACATCAGATCTTTGAATGCTCATTTTATATATTGTTATGTTTTTAAAACTATGCAATTACTTTTATTAAGATTTATTCTTAATAAAGAGTGTGCAAATATAATAATATTTTTATAATGTTATGAATATTATTGATTAAACGGCAATAAGCTAGATTTCTACAAGAAAAAGCATGTAAAAAACAGTGATATTTCAGCTTTTATCTAAAAATTTAAACTTCGCACTTAAACATATTATCTTTATATTGCTACCATTCATAATTACAGTAAAAATGAGCGATAAAAAAACACGTTACGACAAAGCATATATGAAAATGGCAGGTGAGTGGGCAAAATTATCTCACTGTAAGCGCAAGCAGGTTGGAGCTTTGATTGTAAAAGATAGAATGATAATTTCAGATGGGTACAACGGAACACCAACAGGGTATGACAACGAGTGCGAAACACCTGAAAACAAAACAAAATGGCATGTTCTACACGCTGAGGCAAATGCGATATTAAAAGTTGCTCGTTCTACGCAATCTTGCGATAATGCTACGCTTTACGTTACTCTTTCTCCTTGCAAAGAGTGCTCTAAATTAATTCATCAATCAGGAATAAAAAGAGTGGTTTTTGGCAGGAAGTATAGCGATTCAGAGGGAGTAGATTTTTTAAAGGAAGCAGGGGTAGAGGTAGAATTTCTAGAACTAGACAAATAAGTTTAAATACAATAAATGAAAAAATTAATTGATAATGGATATGGTCCATTAGTCATAGCTATTGCAGTTGCTTTCGGTGTTTACTTGGGTAACTTTCTTAATTTTAATACGGGTAATAATTCTTCTTTATTCGGGTCAAATTTCAAGAATCAGAAAGTACAGAGGTTGCTAGATTTTATCGATAACGATTATGTTGATGAAGTTGATACTGATTCTATTCTCGATGTTGCCATAAATAAAATTCTAGAGAATTTAGATCCACATTCAACTTATATTCCTGCCAATGTTCATCAGCAAATTAAGGAGAATATGGCTGGAAGTTTTGTTGGTATCGGTGTTCAATTTCGTATGTATAAGGACACTGTTTTGGTAATTAATGTGCTTGAAAACGGACCTTCGTCAAAAGCTGGACTTCACAATGGCGATAGAATTTTAATGGCCGATTCTGATACGCTTTATGGCAAGCATATTTATAGCGATTCCATTATTACTAAGCTAAAAGGAGTAGAAGGAACAAAAGTTGAGTTGAAAATATACCGACCAACAACAGACGAGATTATTACCAAAACCATTACTAGAGGTACTGTACCTTTGAAAAGTGTAGATGTTGCTTACATGATTAACGATAGTTTAGGGTATATAAAAATTAACCGTTTTGCTGGTACAACTTACGATGAGTTCGATAAGTCTCTTTCTAAGTTGCTCAAATCTGGAATGAAATCCTTAGTGGTTGATTTGCGAGATAATCCAGGTGGATTTATGCACGTAGCAAAAAAGATAGCAGATGAATTTTTGCATGATGACAAGCTTATTGTTTACACAAAAAACAGAAAAGGAGAAATTGATAAGGAATTTTCTACAGGCAAAGGAAAGTTTCAAGAAGGGAATTTATATATACTTATAAACGAAAATTCAGCATCGGCATCAGAAGTAGTTTCGGGTGCTTTGCAAGATAATGATAGAGGTACAATTGTAGGTCGCCGATCGTTTGGTAAGGGGCTTGTACAGCAAGAATTAGATTTGGGCGATGGTTCGGCAGTGCGTCTTACTACCGCTAGATATTACACTCCTACTGGCCGATCTATTCAGAAATCGTACTCTCATGGCAATAAATCGTATTTCAACGATTACATTCGCAGACTTCACCACGGCGAGCTTGTAAACAAGGATAGTATAGAGGTAAACGACTCGCTTAAATTTGTTACACCTAAGGGAAAAATAGTTTATGGAGGAGGTGGAATTATCCCCGATGTATTTGTTCCGGTTGATACAACTAGCTATAAAAGCTGGATTTATCGGGCAATAAGTTATTCCAATCTAAGTGATTTTTTCTTGAATTATGTAGATTCTCATAGAGAAGAATTAGAGAAAAAGGGCTATGATAATTTCAGAAAAACTTTCGATGCTAAAGGAGAAGTTTATGATGAGTATATCGAATTTTTGAAAAATAAAGGGATGAAATTAACATCTGATCCTAAAGCTGAAGAGTTGTTAAAATTGCGAATAAAAGCATATATAGCAAGTTTAGTTTGGGGAGAAGAGAAAATGTATCCAATTTGGGATGAAATAGATCCGATGCTTTTAAAAGTTAAAGATTTAGAGTCTAATACTAAATAGTTTTGGGGCGGTTTACGGGCTATCCGTTATAGTTTTTTGTTGAAAATATATTCGTGTAAAATTTTCTGAAAGGAGCTTTCATTTAATTTCAGCTCTTACAGAAAAACACTCATTATATTTTCAACAAAAAAGCTGCCACTTCTATCCCTACCGCATCAATCAAACTAAGATTTGAGGGCAAAGGGATAATATTAATCAGTAATAATTTGTGGACAATCAAAGAAAAATAATTCATGTTGATATGGATGCCTTCTTCGCATCGGTAGAACAGATGGATCATCCCGAATATGCTGGTAAACCAATTGCAGTAGGTGGAGGGAGTGAACGTGGAGTTGTTGCTGCAGCTAGTTACGAAGCACGTAAGTTTGGTGTTCGTTCGGCAATGTCAGGTAGGATGGCTTTAAAACTTTGTCCCGAAATAATATTTGTAAAATCTCGCCACGACAGATACAGAGAAATATCTCAGCAAATAAGAGATATATTTTATGATTATACCGATTTGGTAGAGCCGCTTTCACTAGATGAAGCTTTCCTCGATGTTACCGAAAACAAAAAACAATTAAAATCGGCAACCCTAATTGCTCAAGAAATAAGAGAAAGAATAAAGTCGGAAGTTGGATTAACGGCATCTGCAGGTATTTCTGTAAACAAATTCATAGCCAAAGTAGCGTCAGATATTAACAAACCCAACGGACAGAAACTTATTTCGCCAGATGAGGTTTTACCATTCTTAGAGAATTTAGAGATTGATAGATTTTTTGGAGTAGGAAAAGTTACTGCTCAGAAAATGAAAGCTAAGGGTATCTTCAACGGGTATGATTTAAAACAAAAATCTCTCGAAGATTTAGTTAGATGGTTTGGCAAAACAGGTAAACATTTCTACCACATAGTTAGGGCTGAAAACAACAATCCTGTTCGTCCAAATCGTTTGAGGAAATCCGTCGGTGCCGAGCGTACTTTCGGGGAAGATATTTCCGATTCTAGCGAACTAAAATCAAAACTTTCTATGATTGCTGACGAGATAGAAAGAAGAATGCTAAAATCTAAACTTAAAGGAAAAACTGTAACTCTAAAATATAAATACCGAAATTTCGAAGTTCACACACGTTCTAAAACGATAAACAAATTCATATCAGAAAGAGATGAGTTTATGCCAATAGTTTTAGAACTATTCAATCTCGAAGATTTTAAACTTCCTCTACGTTTAATCGGAATCACAATTTCAAACTTAAATAATCAAATTGTTGAGATACCTAAAGAAGGAGTACAATTGACTTTGGAGTTTTAACGATTAACTATTAAACCTTCGCTACTATCGCACTTATTAAGCTCTGGCTGAATATTTGTATGGTCAATTCCGTGTTTTTTAAGTAGGCTTTCTACTTTCTGCAGTATTATTTGAAATTCCGAAAGTTTAATGTCGCTCTCCATTTCAAGATGAGCTTCAAGCATATATTTATTGTCGTTTAATTGCCATACGTGTATGTGGTGTATGTTTTTTATACCGCTTATTTCACAAACTTCTTTACTGATGTTTTCTAGGTTAATTCCTTCGGGAGTAAACTGCATCAATACTTTTGTAGCCTCCATTAGTAATGAGTAGCTCGAATAAATTAGGTATGATGCAATCAGTAAAGTAAGTAGTCCATCTATCCAAAAAACGTTGTAATATTTCATTGCAAATCCTCCTAGCATCACCGCAATAGAAGTCATAACATCGGTAAGTAGATGAAGGTAGGCAGAACGAATATTCATATTGTCTTTAGAGTCGTTATGAAGAATAACTACACTCAAGAAATTAATAACAATACTTCCAATTGCAAACCAAATTACAATATCAGCTTGGATTTCTACGGGAGACGAAAATCTGTGGTAAGCTTCAATCATTAAGAAAATAGCTACCCCAATAAGAGTTGCCGAATTTATAAATGCAGCTAATATTTCTGCTCTTTTGTATCCGTAGGTTTTACTCGTTGTTGCTTCTTTAGATGTAAGTTTATTTGCAATATAGCTGATAATTAACGAAATAACATCACTAAAATTATGTAGGGCATCCGTCATTAAAGCTATACT